>NZ_DIHV01000125.1:0-19225 GCF_002420325.1 Marinobacter sp. UBA5687 | reverse complement strand
CTGGTAATTCTGGATTGCCCGCCCACGTTATCCCGGCTTACCGAGCAGGTGCTGGATGTGGCTGACAAGGTGTATGTACCGGTGGTACCCACCTGGTTGTCCCTGAACAGCTGGGATCAGTTGAAAGACTTTGTAAAAGATAAAAAACTCGGTGTTAAGAAGCTGCGTCCGTTCTTTTCAATGGTGGATAGGCGTAAGAATCTGCATCGGGATGTGTTGGCAAGGGGAACGGAGCTGCTGACGAATCCGATGCCGGTCGCCGTTCCCTATGCCAGTGTGGTGGAACGAATGGGGGAGGAGGGGCAGCCTCTGGAACGATTGGCGCCTCGCAGTCCTGCAGCCGAGGAATACCGGAAAATATGGCAGGCGATTCAGGCCGATCTTGGTCTCAGCCGGAAACGAATGTTTCGCTAGTTTGTTCAGCCTTCAGGGAAGGTTGCTCACATGTACAACGTAGCTTTTACTAAGCCGATCATGCAGTAGCCGGCCGCGCAGAAACGCATTGACCAGCCAGATGCCTTTCCAGAGCAACGCGGTGGTCACAACGAATGTAAAAATGCGCCCCAGGCTGTGGCGTTTTGATAGCGGCATCAGTTCGCGATTGACCACTTTGAGCCCAAGCAGTTTTTTCCCGGGGGTGGCCTGCCAGCGTGACCCCTCGAAGAGCAGAGCCGCCAGTGGGTAAGTTGCCGGAGCTAAAATCCATAGAGGCAAGCCCGCTTTACCCGTAATGGCGGTTAACAGGAATTGGCCAATGGCCAGAGCAACTGCTATGGCAATCGTATCCAGTGCAAACGCCAAAGCCCGCATTCGGTAGCTCGCCACTGGGGTATCTTCAATCGGTGGTGGTGCCGCGGTGCTACGTCCGCCCCGGATAAACCGAAAGATTTTTTCGCCGGGAACGGGTTTGGCCGGATCAATATCCGTCTGTGGCGGCGGTTCGGTTTCAAGTGTGAGCTTTGTGTTTTCGAGGGACTCGGGCTTGTTGTCCGTGTTGTCGAAAAAAGGCTTGTTGTCTGGAGGAGGCTCATTGACCTGAAGTGGTTGCTGTCCCGCAGGCTGACCCGGGAATGGGTCAGCGTTTGGCGGTGGCGTGTTGCCAGAGTCATTCAGCGGTTGAAACAGTTTTGATGCCGCAGAGGGTTCTTCTGGCGTCTGTATCGGCTCTGACGGCGCCGGCTCACCAAACTTGGGAGCCGGGTGCTGGTTCTTTGGTTGTGCGCTGGCCAGAGCCTCTTTGTAGGCCTGATGCAGGCGCTGGAAGGCTTCAGGGTGTTCGTCGGGTCGGGTCTGTTTCAGAAGCCTGGCATAGGCTTTCTTGATGGCCCGGACATCGTCGGTAGATTCCAGCCCGAGCTCAGACCAGGGCCACATCAGAACCAGTGCTCGCTTTCCAGCTGATCCAGCATGTCTTTCATATAGGTCTGTGCTTCCTCTATCTCATGAGGAAGCTGCCGGTCCAGAGCGTAATGAAAGCGATCGAGCAATTTGCCAACAAACTCTCGCCGGTGGTCCAGACTCGATTCGTAGAGGCGTTCCGCCCTTGCCACGAGCATCCGGTTCTCTTCACCGTCCCGGGGATGGAACTTGAGCCCGGCGAGTTTAGCTCTGGCGGCCTCTTTTTCAGCGTCACTGAGAGCTCCCGGGGCACGTTCTATAACCAGTTGTTTGTTCACTCCGGTGGAGACCACTGTAACATCCACTTCCAGAATGCCGTTGGCATCGTAGCTGTAACGCACATCCACAGCTTCAACGCCTTTGGGGCCTTTTGGTACCCGGACCTTTATCTCACCCAGGAATATGTTCTTGTTTATGTTCGGGCTTTCGCCCTGGTAGACCTTAACACCCACCACCGACTGGTTGTGGCTTGCCGTATAGAGTCTTCGAACGATACTGATTGGAACCACGCAGTTGCGTTCAATGATCGGAAAGTAGCTGAGTTCATCGACATAGGGTTCATTGAAGGCAGCCGTACCCAATGTGAACGGGCAGACATCGGTCAGCACGATATCGTCCAGGGCTTCGTCCCGCATTACCAGTCCGGCCTGGATGGTGGCGCCCATGGCAACCACAGTATCCGGATCAATATGGCAGGAGGGCAGTCTGCCGAACATACGCCCGACCATGGCGCGGAAAGGAGCCAGCCGGGTTGACCCGCCCACCAGGATGACATCGTCTATGCTGGCTACGGGTATCTTTGCATCACGCAGTGTTCTTTCGATAGGTGCCTTGGCGCGTAGCAAAAGTGGGGTGCAGATTTCGATAAACCAGTCCTGGGTTACTTCGAATTCCACCGTTTTCTTCCCAAGCGTCAGTGTGAGCGTTTGGCCCGGCCCCAGCTTGCGTTTCGCACCCTCCATCTGGAGATACAGGTTCTGCAGATCAAGGGGTGGAATAGCTTCCTGGGACAGGCCGTTGCGCGCCAGCACATCCGCCACCATGACGTCGACAAAATCCTCGCCACCCAAGTGGTTATCACCGGCGCTGGCATGAACTTCCATAACACCGTCAAAATATTCGAGCAGGGAGACGTCGAAGGTGCCGCCACCAAAATCCAGAATCAGGAACATGCCTTCCTGCTTTTCATGCAGACCATAGGCAATCGCGGCGGCTGTGGGCTCGTTAATCAGGCGCTCCACCTTCAGGCCGGCAAGCTCTGCGGCTTGTCGGGTTGCCTGGCGTTGGTTGTCGCTGAAGTAGGCAGGAACACTGATGACGGCGCTGGATACCGGTTCTCCGAGAAAGGCCTCCGCGTCTTCTTTCAGAGACCTTAGAACCAGCGAAGACAGTTCCGTCGCGTTGAACCCCATGCGGCCAAGAAAAACGGTATGGTCCGTACCCATCAGTCGTTTGAACGTGGCCACGGTACGATCGCTGTGATTGATCAGACGTTGCCTGGCGCCCCGGCCGACAAGCAATTCGTTGTTGGTGTCAAGGCTGACCACGGAGGGTGTCAGGATTTCGCCAAGGCGATTGGGAATTAGTTTTACGCCGTCTTTCGTCCAGACGCCGCAGGCACTGTTGGTGGTGCCAAGGTCGATACCAATGGTTGTCATTGTACGTCCATGTTCCTTTATAGTGGGCTGCCGAATTCAAATCGGCAGGCTGTGCGCTCGCTGTATCCATCAGGCCGAGCGTGGCAAGGACTGGAAAATTATCGAATCTACAGGCGGATGACAACCTGTTACTGACATAACGGAGAACGGATGGGCACTCTGAATACTTTGCAAATCGACACCGGCGACAACCCGCAAACCACCATAATCTGGCTGCACGGTCTTGGCGCCAGCGGTCACGACTTCGAGCCGGTGGTTCCGGAGTTCCGGTTCTCGCGGGAGCAGCCCGTCCGTTTCATTTTTCCCCATGCACCGGAGCTGCCAGTTACCATCAATGGCGGAATGGTGATGCCTGCCTGGTACGACATTCTTGCCATGGACGTCGATCGTAAGGTTGATGCCGAACAGCTTCGCGCGTCCGCAGCCATGGTGGCAGAGCTGATCCGGGCCGAGCAGGAGCGGGGCGTTGCCAGTGAAAACATTATCCTGGGTGGATTCTCCCAGGGCGGTGCGGTGGCCTATGAACTGGCTCTCAGCTATCCGGAACGTCTTGGTGGCCTGTTTGCGCTGTCTACTTACTTTGCCACGGCTGATACCATTGAGCTGAGCGAAGCCAACCGCAAGTTGCCGGTATTTATCGGCCATGGTCGCTTCGACCCTATCGTGGCCGATACACTTGGCCAGGCGGCACTTCGGAAACTTCAGGATCTCGGGTACGAGCCGGAGTATCAAAGCTATGGAATGGAACATAGCCTGTGCCTTGAAGAGGTAAGAGACCTGGACGCTTTCCTGTCTCGTTTGACCTCGGGAGACCGCTAACTCGGACGGGGACTCATCTTCCCCGTTCTATTCGCTGGCGGACTGGTCGGAGCTGTCCGATTCCGAACGACCTCTGCATTTGGGCTGAAGCTCTTCCTCAAGCCAGCGGCGTACCTCGTTGCGGTCTCTGCGCCGGTTTAGCTGCTCGCTGTGAATGTTGTGCGGGAATATTTTGGGTCTGCCATCGTGGCGCAAAGTGAAGCTCCGGCGCACACCTACGGGGTAGGTGCTGGGGCCGTGAATCACGGCTGCCCGAAGTTCAAATCCTGTAATGTCCTCGAAAAGATAGTCGCTGTCTTCGTCCTCGCTGTTCTTGCCGAGAATCACATTCCGGAACGAGCCCAGAACCAGGTAGCCACCGGAAGGCACCGGGCCTTGCCGCAGAGCATGCTGTACGTTGGAGTCATCCGGTGCGACGCTCTCGTATTGCGTAACCGTCAGGGTTTTCTCTTGCCCAGCCCGGGTATGCACCACAACCTGTACACACTGAATATGCACCGTTTCCTGCCCCATGTTCACCAGCAAACACAGTGCATCCGGGTTCTCGTTCTGGGCATGGTGGATGACCAGATAGGGGCGGTTATTTCGTTTGTATTGCAGGAAAAACAGCTGAAAGTAGACGATCCAGACAACCGCCATTATGGCGCTGCTGATCGGGCTGACGTAGTCCATTGGGGTAGCCTCCGGTTCCTGTTTTCGGAACTAACATAGCAGCCAGCCGGTCCAGGGTTCAAAGACATGGATTGTGACAGTCTGCTGAACACGGAAACGGTCTTGAGGTGTGTCAACGCAGCGACACAAATCCTGCCTACACTGGCCGTGACGGATCGAAACCGGTCCCCTGCCTGAATGCCCGAAGAGGTTTTGCCATGAACTCACATCTGCTCGATATCGCACTTCCCGGAAACCCGAACCTGAAGCTTCAAGAAGTCGCTCCTGACAGTGATGATGAACGCATTACCCACGAGAAGAACACCTCCTTTGAAATGATTGCCGAAGATGGCCAGGTGGTCGGTTACGTTAAGACCTGGCATGAATCCGACGGCTATTCTGGCTATGTTCAGTTTGATTCCGAGGGAAATGTTCTGGACTGGAAGGTGCTCCGGGATCGTCAGTAAAACTGAACAATTACTGCAGAAGCTTGTGTTATCTATCGCCTGGCGCTGAGGCTAGACTGATCAAGACTACATAACGGCGTGAACCGGTATTGCTGTACGGTTTGCGTTGGTGGATCTGTTTATTCAGCAAAAGGAAACCTGCCATGTCCCTCAAGTTACAGACAATCATCTGCAGTACTCGCCCCGGCCGTGTAGGCCCCGCCATCGCTGAGTGGTTCAACGGTTTTGCCAACGAACAGGGTGCTTTTAACAGTGAGCTGGTGGATCTGGCGGATTTTAACTTGCCGGTTTATGACGAGCCCAATCACCCGCGTCAGCAGCAGTATCAGCACGAGCACACGAAAAACTGGTCGGAGAGTGTGTCCGGCGCAGACGCCTACGTGTTCGTGCTTCCGGAGTACAACTTCTGCCCGCCGCCTTCCTTCATCAACGCGATCAACTACGTGTACAACGAGTGGAATTATAAACCGTGTGCCTTTGTCAGCTATGGCGGCGTCTCTGGCGGGCTTAGGTCTGCCCAGATGGCAAAACAACTGGTGACCACCGTTAAAATGATGCCCATGGTGGAGGGCGTGATGGTGCAGATGCCCTGGGAACTTCTGGACGAAAATCGCAAGTTCCAGGCGGCCGAGCATCATACTGGATCGGCCTCGACCATGCTGACGGAGCTGGCCAAGTGGGCCGAGGGAATGAAGGCCATGCGCTAACTCACCGGGCGCTCTGATTTCCGATCATTATTTGCCACAATTCAAGCATAAAGCTTTCGGGATTCTACCTCCGTGGGTCGTTTATGGTGAACGCATACCTAACGAAAACGGAGGTGAACCATGAGCACAGTAGAGCTTATCGAACAGTGGCTGGAGAAGTGCGATCTGGCGCATCAGGCGCAGACACGCTATGACCGGGAACCGACCCCAACCAACTATTCCCGCTTGAAAAGAGCCCAGGAGGAACGTGGGGAGGTGGAGCGGAAGATGTCCCCTCTGCAGGCCCGGGTCGGCTAACAGTCTCTGGCGTCAGCGAGCTCCTAATCGATACCTCGAACCTCGCTGCCCGCTTCAAGTTGTTGTCGTTCATGATCGGAAGGCCCGCTGGGTTGATCAGTACCGGAATTGCGCGATTTGCGTGTGAAGCCCTTCGGCTAGTCTTGCCAGCTCCTCGCTGGCCGCCGATACCTGCTCCGTGGAGGCCGCAGACTGGTCTCCAATATCCCGGATCTGAGTCATATTCTTGTTCATGTCTTCGGCAACCGAAATCTGTTGATCAGCGGCGGTAGCGATCTGGCTGTTGTAACGGCGAATCTCTTCAACAGCTTCCGCAATGGCCTGAATGGCTGTGCCTCCCAGTTCTGCCCGTTCCAGTGTTTGCTTGGCTAATTGGTGCCCGCGCCCCATGTCTGATACGGCCGCTTCGGCGCTGGCGAGAAGGTTGCCGATCAAGGACTCGATTTCCACTGCAGACGTTTGGGTTCGCTTGGCAAGCGATCTTACTTCATCCGCCACTACGGCAAAGCCGCGCCCCTGGTCTCCGGCCCGGGCAGCCTCGATCGCAGCATTCAGCGCCAGAAGGTTGGTCTGCTCAGCAACTGCTTTGATAACGTCCAGCACCGTGCCGATATTGTCGGTTTCGGCTTTCAGGGTATTGAGTTGCTGCATGACCGAGGTGCTTTGCGAGTTCAGCTCGGATACGAAGCTGAGGGTCTCGTTGGTAGCCGCTGTACCACTTTCTGTCTTGTCGCTGCAGTGATTTGCGGACTGAAAGGCGGCTTCGGCACTTCGAGCAACTTCAGTGACCGTCGCGACCATCTGATTCAGCGCTGTGGCGACCTGATCTGTTTGCGACTTCTGCTCGGCGACTCCCATATTTGTCTGGTGGGTGACCGCAGAGAGTTCCTCTGACGCCGAAGCGATGCTGGCCGCACCCTGATTGATTTCCTGAATCAGTCCCCGGAGGTTGGTGACCATGATGCCAAACGCTGCCAACAGCTGGCCAAACTCATCGCCACGACTACTTCGGCTGTCCACGGTGAGGTCGCCCGATGCAACCTTGTTGGCAATACTCAGGGTTTCGCTGATCGGACGTGTTATTGATCGAGTGAGGGTCCATGCCACGATCGCCGCCACAAACATGGCCAGTGCGGTTATAGCGATGATTTCGATAACCGTCAGGTCATAACGCTCTTCCATCAGAATCCGCTCGCGCTCTTTCAGTTCCTCGGTCTTGCCAATGGCATTGTGAGCGGCTTTGTATAGTTGTTCTTCGAGGGACGACGTATCAGAAGCGCCTGCGGATAGGCTTGCCGTATAGGTGTTCAGGAGAGACTGATAGTCTTCGATATCGGCGCGTATCTGTTCAACCAGTTGCCGGTCGCTTGCGTTTTGGATCAGTGTCATCAATGTGGCCAGAGCGGCTTTGGTTTGCACCAGGTAGTCGGCGGCTCGATCAATGGATTCGGGGGTTTCGTGTATCCGATAGTTCTTCTCCTCCCGCTCAGCCTCCAGCAACGAGATTTCAGCTTGGTTGGCCTGTTTTAATATCGATACGCGATGGTTGTAGTCGTTGAGTGAGGTGATGCTGACGACCGCGACGATCAGGATGAGCAGCACCAGAATCGCAAAGCTGGAAGCCAGCTTCTTTCCCACCGCAAGGTTTCCCCAAAAAGCACGCATCGATTTTTCCTTTGGTAACCGCCTCCCTGCGAGTCATTTAATAGCCTATTGGAACGGTATACGGCATTTTCTCCTGAATTTTTAGTTGAGTTCGAAAAATATTTGTAAATTTAATTGTAAGAATGGCTAAGGATGGTGTTTGCGCCAGGACCCAGGACCGGCTGAATAATCGCCCGATTGTTAATAGGGCAGAGGGCGGACGCCAGCGACATGGTAGTCTGACCATTGGATATCAACGCCTATGGTCATTACCTGGGCAAATCTGTTTTCATGCGAGTTGGGGCGCTATTGGTGCAGGCACGTTGAGACAATTTATTCCGGATTTTGGTTTCGCGAATCCAAAGCAACGGACGTTAACGTTGCTGATGGTCTTCTTTTTATCGGTCTTGTTGTCGGCCTGCGCATTGCCAATCGCTGACCGATCGGAGTCCAGCGCCCTGGACCTGGATGAGGCCGCCGATACCCGGCTCGGACAGGCCATTGCGCCGCAGTTGGAGAGCTATCCTGGTAATAGTGGCATCCATACCTTGGCAAACCCTCGGGATGCCTTTGCTGCCCGCGTTCTGCTGGCGCGCGCCGCCGATCGAACTCTGGACGTTCAGTATTACATCTGGCATGGCGATATAACCGGAACACTGCTGTTGGAAGAGCTGCATACGGCGGCTGAGCGGGGAGTGCGGGTCCGGTTGCTGCTGGATGATAACGGCACCTCCGGGTTAGACGCCGAACTCGCTGCCTTGGCAAGTCATCCTTCCATTGAAGTACGACTCTTTAACCCGTTTGTGATCCGTAATCCCAAATGGTTGGGGTACCTGACGGACTTCTCGCGGGCTAACCGGCGCATGCACAACAAGTCATTCACGGCGGATAACCAGGCCACCATTGTCGGTGGCCGGAATATCGGCGATGAGTATTTTGGTGCCACCGCCGGCGTTCTTTTTGCGGATCTGGACGTGCTGGCCATTGGCCCGGTGGTGCCTGAGGTATCGAGTGATTTTGATCGCTATTGGGCCAGTGCCTCCGCGTATCCCGTTGAACAGCTGTTGCCCGCCGCTTCCGATGCGGATTTGCGCGAGCTGGAGCGTCGTGCGCTGAAGCTTGAGAACGACCAGGCGGCGACAGACTATGTGAAGGCAGTTTCCGAATCTGATTTTGTGCGTCAGTTGTTGTCTGGGGTACTGGAGTTCGACTGGGCCAGAACCCGAATGGTCAGTGATAGCCCCGCCAAAGGGCTTGGGAGATCTGAAAGGGAAGATCTGCTGGCGTATAAGCTTGGCGAGATTCTTGGAGAACCAGAATCCCGGGTCGCATTGATTTCCCCGTACTTCGTGCCAACCCGGGCGGGTGTTGATGCGTTTGCGGCTTTGGCGAACAAAGGTATTGAGGTAAGCATACTGACCAATTCTCTTGATGCCACCGACGTAGCCGCTGTTCATGCGGGTTATGCCAAACGTCGCAAGGCTCTGCTTAAGGCCGGTATCCATCTGTATGAGATGCGGCGGCTCTCGCCTGATGTTGAACGGAACCAGAGCGCCGGGCCCTTCGGTAGTTCGGGCTCCAGCCTGCATGCAAAGACCTTTGCCGTTGACGGCGAGAGACTGTTCGTTGGCTCCTTCAATTTCGATCCCCGCTCAATCAACCTGAACACCGAGCTGGGCTTTGTGATTGAGAGCCCGGCGCTTTCAGAAAAGATCCACGAGGCCTTTGAAGAAAGCATCCCGTTGCGGGCTTACGAAGTTCGACTAACCGAGAACGGTGAGCTTTATTGGGTAGAGCACGTTGATGGCGATGTCATCCGCCATGAGCAGGAACCCAATACAGGATTTTTGCAACGCACGGGGATTTTCCTGTTGTCGATACTGCCAATTGAGTGGCTGCTTTGAATAAGGAAAAGACAATGAACTCAGCTGTACATCTCGGCTTTGCGCTGTCTCTGTTGCTTGGCGGGACTGCTGTGGCCCAGGAAGCGACACCGCTGTCTGCGCCGGACTCCACTCCAGACGCTCTCGGCCTGATGCAAGGTTTTCCTCCGGCGCCCGACAAAACGATTCGCTTCACGGATCCGGACTATTTTGCCTTTCCTAAACTGCGCTGGACGGTCTGTCATTTCCGGGAGCTGATGCCGACGACGGTGGTACGTAATGGCAGCGAGGGTGTCAGTGAGCTTCCCGTAGACATCGACGCCGGTATAGACGGGGTCGAGTTCTTGCCCCTGGGAGGTAAGGCGCCGATGACCTGGCGCGACGCCTTTGACGCGAATTACACCGATGGCATCCTGGTTCTGCACCAGGGCAGGGTGGTTTATGAGCGTTACGATGGCTGCCTTGATGAGCACACTCTGCACGGCGCAATGTCCGTTACCAAAAGCCTGACGGGGCTTCTCGGCGAGGTGTTGATGGCCGAAGGCACGCTGGATGAAGCCGCTTTGGTGGGAGACATCATTCCCGAACTGGGGCGCAGTGCATTCGGTGATGCAACGGTTCGCCAGGTTCTGGATATGACCACCGCGCTGGACTACTCGGAAGACTACTCTGATCCTGATGCCGAAGTCTGGACCTATGCCAGGGCCGGGAGCCCGTATCTGGTGAGCGAACAACGTGAAGGGCCCCGAAGCTACTTCGATTACCTGAAAACGGTCAGAAAAGACGGAGAGCATGGTGAAGCGTTCGGCTACAAAACCATTAATTCAGATGTGGTGGGCTGGCTGATCGCAAGAACGACCGGGGTTTCGGTTGCCGACTACTTTTCCGAGCGTATCTGGTCAAAGATCGGGGCAGAGCGTGAAGCTTTCTATACGGTCGATTCCATAGGTACTCCATTTGCGGGTGGCGGATTCAACGCCACGTTGCGTGATATGGCGCGAATCGGTCTACTCGTGCTGAACGAGGGCAAGTGGGCCGGCGAGCAGATTATCCCGGCTCAGGCGATTGCCAGTATTCGCAATGGTGGCGACCGGGCGGTGTTTGCCAAAGCCGGATATGAACTTCTCGATGGCTGGAGCTATCGTGGCATGTGGTGGGTCAGCCACGACGACCACGGGGCGTTCGCGGCGCGCGGTGTGCATGGCCAAACGATCTGGATAGATCCTGCTGCCGATATGGTCATCGTCCGCTTTGCCTCCAACCCGGTTGCCGGCAATGCGGCGAATGATCCGACTTCCTTGCCGGCTTACCGGGCTGTGGCGGATTATCTGATGGCTCAACAGTTTGTTGGCTCTGGTACCAAACCTCTGCTGGATGACCTGTAGTTATTTCAGGAGCGGTCCCGAACCTTTTGCGAATTGGTTCAGAAATTTTCTAAGAGCAGGCTACTCATTCGTTCCGCAACTGGTGACCACAGAGCGAGAGTAGTCGCGTAGCACATCCAAACTAGGGTCATTGAACTCAGACCGGTAGGTTTCGTTGAAAAGGTTCGAGAGATCTTTGTACGAATTATTCTTCGTTCCGTCAGAAAGGGCGATGTGCTCGAATATTTCGGTCATGGTATTTCTAAGGCACTCAGCTTCTGGCTGGGTCGACTCGCGACAGTATTGAGTCAACTCCTGGCGGGCGCCGTTGCGGTCGCTACCATTAGCAATTGCTAGAAATCGAAGGACGCTAATATATCGGGAGATAATAAGTTCTGGATCGTCGGCTGACGCTGGTTTCATCGCACTCAACACGGCATTGGCTTCGTCAAAGTCGTCAACGTTGCCGGTATCAGCACCCCGTAGAATTAGAAACCGCGCCACATTGTTGCCTACCACGTAGTCGTGTTCGTCACCGATCTGACGCACGACGGCGATCGCAGCATCGGCGCCCGACGTGTTGTATTGATACTCTGCCGTGCAAAGAAGTTCGCTTCGGGCATTGTTATCACAGGCGGTGAGAGCGGTCAGAAGGGAAAGTAAGCCGAGTATTTTCCAGTATGGCATGAAGAATTCCGTTTCCAGTGTTGTTGCGAGGCGCCCTTTAGCTGACGGACTGTACACGTGCAGCGCGGAGTTCCTACGTGCGGTGCAAGACACGGTCAATGCTGTATGAGAGTGGCGAGTGGTCCAGAAACAACAAAGCCCGCACAAGGCGGGCTAAGTCATTGAATTCATGGTGCCCGGAGGCGGCACTCTCACCTCAGTAATGACGAGGTTTCCGGAGCAATTGTCGTGATTTTGTCGTGACTTTGGAGCGACTGGTTTCATGCTTCTCGGATCTGGGGGCGGAACAGCTGCTTTTTGAAACAGCCAGTTGGTGCGTTAATTGACACATAGCTTCCACCTAGATTGCCAAATGCTCTCGCTACATAGCATTCTTCTCGGCCCGATCGCGGAATTTGATCCAAGTGTCATCAAAATTGCGAGCATCTGTTTTCAGTGTCACCTTTGTTGGTGACCTCATGATAGCAAACTGTACGCTATGAGAGGGCTGGTTGAAGGTAAAAAGGTATGCGCTAGCGAGCGTGTCGCTATTTACGCCCGGCCGAAACCGAACCGAATATGACCTGCACCTGTTTTCACTTCAACTGGGGCGTCATCTCGGTTTAGCTTTAGCTGCAGGCGCCGCTCCTCTGGCCGTGTGTATACATTGATAGCGAGGTGCAGAAGGGTAAATGTACTCGCCATGATGACGATCAATGCAAATGCGAGTGCTCGAATTTAAACAAAAGCGAACATTCACACCCCGCAACTTGAAGGTGAGCAACGTGCCGCCCGCTGCAAGACGTCTAGTTCCGTTGGAAGGCAGGAAATAGTGCTCATTGTTGGTAACGATTTCTTTCAGAATTGTAATGCGAATTATTATCAGTATTATACGCATGCATAAGTATACCCACTGCTGGAGATCCCAATGCCAACACCCGGTCAATCATCTTCGCCAAATCGGCGTCTTCGCGTGAGCCTGTCCGCTGGCTCAACCTTTCTTTCGTTTTCTTTTCTTGCAACGGTTGCCTCCCCCGCGATAGTACAAGCGCAAGAACAAACACCCGGTCTGTTACCCGGCCTTGAGGTTACTGCTGATTGGCTGGGACCGCCGACGGAGGAATCCGAAAGAACTTACTCGGGTGCCCGCACGGTGGTGGAGGAAGAGGAGTTTCAGGAGACCGGCGCTCTGAACCTGGAGGACGCCCTGCGCCCGGTACCCGGTGTTACAGTGCTTGATGAAACCGGCACGGGCATTCTTCCCAATATCGGCGTGCGTGGTCTGAATCCGCTGCGCAGTGAACGGCTTCAGATTCTGCTGGACGGTTACCCGATTGCCATCGGGCCCTACAGCAACGTCGGCGTGTCGCTCTTCCCCGTTACCCTTCCGAGCCTGGAAGTCGTGGATATTGTCCGGGGCGGCGCCTCGGTTCATTACGGGCCTAACAACGTGGGTGGCGTGGTGAACTTCGTTACCAAGCCGATTCCGGCGGAAACCTCCCAGACCCTTCGTGAGCGGGTAACCATTGCGGAGGAGACCGGCAACGTCTTTACCGACACCTATTACCGGGTCGGTGGCCGGGCCACTGACAAGCTCGACCTGCAGTTCCAGGCTAATGTCCAGCGCGGCGACGGCTTTCGTGACCACTCCGATACCGAAGTGGATAACCTGATCCTGGATGCCCGTTATTACCTGAACGACCAGCATGAACTGGCGTCGCAGCTGCAGTACTACCGTGTCGATGCCGAACTGCCCGGCGCCCTGACGCCACAAGCCTATGAGCAGGATCGCACCCAGAGCCAGCGTCCCTACGACGGCTACGAAGCGGACATGAGCCGCGCCACCTTCACCTGGACCTACACGCCGACCGACAATATGGAATTCCAGTGGCGCAATTTCGTGCACGATGCCGACCGCACCTTCTTCTTCGGCCAGAACCTCAGCGGCACTGGCCACTGGGCGGACCCGGGGCTGGATTCGACTCACGTCGCGGATTCACCACGTTTGTTCACGGCACTGGGCACTGAGCCCCGGCTCGCGATTCGCCATGGCCGCCATGACATCACCCTGGGCGCGCGATTTGTCAGCGAGGATGTGGAGTTCGACGTCAATCGCCTGGAGTTGTCCTCCGGTAACCGTTCCGTGGCACGTGACTGGCACCTGGACACCCGGGCCATGGCCTTCTACGTCAGCGATACCGTGTCCTTCCTGGATGATCGCCTGACGGTAACGCCGGGCCTGCGTTATGAAGACGTTGATATGGATTTCCGCGACAACCTCAGTGGCAACACCGAGGAAAACAACGCGGAGGAGCTGCTGCCGGGCCTGACCGTCGGCTACCAGGCGTCTGATGACCTGTTTGTCTTTGCCAACAGTCAGCGTTCCCTGGTGCCAGTCCAGATTGCCCAGACCACCCGTGAAGGTGCAGTGGCCAATGAAACCGCCTGGAACCATGAGCTGGGCGCACGCCTGCAGGTCACACCGGACCTGTTCTCATCCGCCACCCTGTTCCGTATCGATTATGAAGACCAGATCCAGTTCAATCGCTCAACCAGCCGCTTCGAGAACCTGGGCGAAACCCGCCACCAGGGCATCGAACTGGCAAACCGCTGGAATGTGAACAGCCAGTGGGAACTGGGCCTGGGTTACACCTTCCTGGACACCGAACAGCTGTCCGGCGATAACAAAGGCAACGAGCTTCCCAACGCGCCCACCCATAAGGTCAGCGCCGATGCGGTATATAGCTACCAGGCCTGGGACGCCAGCGTGAACTGGGTGTACGTGAGCGAAAGCTACAGCGATGCCGACAACACCGAAGAAGAAACCAGCAATGGCAGCGCCGGTGAATTGCCGGATTACCACCTGGTGACTGCCCGGGTCGGGCGCGACTTCGCGGTGGGCGGTGATCGTGTGCTGAACCTTGGCCTGGCGGTCAACAACCTGCTGGATGAGGATTACTACTTCCGGGGCGTGGACGTCAGCCCGGTCGGCCGGGTACCTCAGCCGGGCCGAAGCTTCATCCTCGAGGCCCAGCTGGACTTCTGATGGCCTCACTACCGAAACGGATTGCAACGAGCCTGCTGGTTGTCCTGCTTTCGCCTGTATCGGGCTGGGCGGACAACCACAGCATCCGGCTGACGGATGACCGCGGGGAAACCCTGCGGTTGCCCGCTGCGGCAACCCGGCCCGCGGCGATTTCGACTTTCGGCGCGGATGTCGCACTGGCGCTGGGAACAGCGCCGGTCGCGGTCACCGACTACGGACTCCAGGGGGTGCCTGACTACCTGGCGTCACAGTTAAGCGGTGTGCGGGGTCTCGGACCGCGACACCAGCCCAACCTGGAAGTGCTGTCGTCGGTCCGCCCAGATCTCGTAATCGCCATCCGCCGCTATACCGAGAAGGACGGTGATCAGATCGAAGCCATCGCGCCGCTCCTGGCCCTGGACCTGATAACGGTCGAGGACAGCCTGCGGGCGGTGGAGCTGGCAGGCCAGGCGCTGGGTAAGCCGGCCAAAGCGGAGGCACTCAACGATCGATTCCTCGAACACGTTCAATCGCTCGCGCAGCGCAATCACGGCAAGCCCATGGGGACCGTGGCACTGCTGACCAGCGGCAGTGAAACGCCCTTTGTCTACTACGACCACTTTCTGCCCACCGCGCTGCTGGAACGCCTGGGCTTCGACAATGTTGGTGGCAAGCCACCCAATCCCGAGAGCGGCATTCCCCTGGGCTACCGGATCAGCCTTGAGGCCCTGCTGAAACTCAATCCAGACACCATTCTCCTGTTACCCACCAGTCGTCAGCGGGCGTTCACAATGAATCCAATCTGGCCCTATCTCAAGGCCGTAAGCACCGGCCAGGTCTACGAAATGCCGCACTACTGGAAAGAGGGCGCCGGACCCATCGCCCGGGAGCGCATCCTTGATGACATTCAGCGTCTGTTGCTGGCCCCGGACTCCGGCACATGATCGGTAGCGCTTCGACAGCACGCCCCTCCACGCTCTATGTGGCAACACTGCTGTTTCTGGTTCTGCTGTTTCTCGTTGGTCTGATGGCCGGTTCCCAGTGGGTGTCGCCGCTCCAGCTGCTGTCAGCCATTGATGGCACCAGCGGCCTGCTGACGCGCATTACCGTGCTGGAGTTGCGACTGCCCCGCAACCTGCTCGGCATTCTTGGTGGTGCCGCGCTTGGGGTTGCCGGGGCCGTCATGCAAGGCGTTACCCGGAACCCCCTGGCATCCCCCGGCCTGACCGGTGTGATTGCGTCCGCCGCCCTGGCGGTGGTGTCACTTCGAACCCTGAGCTCCCCGGGCGCAATGTGGCTGCCTTTGATGGCGCTGGGCGGGGGCCTGCTCGGGGGTGCTCTGACCTTCGCCATCGCCGGTCGAAGAAGGCTCCAGCCGGAGCGCGTGGTACTCGCCGGCATCGCCGTGACCTCGCTGGCAACGGCACTGACCACCGGCCTTCTGCTGGTATCCGGGGCGGAGGCGGCAGAACTCTACTATTGGCTGGCGGGCAGCCTGATGGGACGGGGCTGGCTCCAGCTCCAGATGGTGCTGCCCTGGCTGCTACTGCCACTCGGTGCCCTGCTGGTCATGCAGCGCCCCTTTCATGTGTTGCAGTTGGACGACGACCTGGCGCTGGCCATGGGCCTGGCCGTCGGACGCTGGCGCCTGACTTTCCTGTTACTGGCATTGCTGCTGGCTGCCGCGCTGGTCGCCTTCACCGGTCCGATCGTGTTTATTGGCCTGGTGGCGCCACACATCGCCCGGCGGCTCACGGGCGATCAGATTCAGCACTGGCTACCGTTGAGCGCTCTGTTTGGAGGACTGTTGCTGCTGGCTGCCGATATCCTGGCAAGGCAACTGGCCTTCCCCCAGGAATTACCCGTCGGTATGCTGACCGCCCTGATCGGAGCCCCATGGCTGATCTACCTGCTCAATTCGCGAGCCTCAACCCGGAGCGCATAACGTGACCAATCCGGCGACGACACCAACCCGCGCAAACCGGCCTCCCGGTGCCAGTCCTGTCGCCAGGCTGTTTCTGGCCGGCGGGCTCAGCCTGGTTGTTGTCATCGTCGCGGGCGTCCAGCTGGGGGCGGTGGACCTTAGCTGGTCCCAGGTGTGGGCGGGGCTCACCGGAGACAGCTCACAACACGTACAGAGAGTCGTCTTCGAACTGCGGCTACCCCGCACCCTGACCGGCGCCCTTATCGGTATTCACTTTGCCCTGTCGGGGTGGCTGTTGCAGTTGCTCAGCCGCAACCCCCTCGCCGAAGCCGGTATTCTCGGCATCTCCGCCGGCGCAAGCCTGGTGGCCGTTATCGCCTTCATCGTCGGTGACTGGCTGGTGTCCAGTGAGAATCCGTACAGCAATACCTCCTTTGCCCTGCAATACCTGCCGCTGTTTGCGATGGCAGGCGGACTGGTGACGGCGCTTGCGGTGTATTGCCTGGGCATGCGCCATGGCCAGCTGTCGCCGGTGAAAATGACGCTGACCGGCGCGGTCATCGCCGGTATGCTGCACGGGCTGACCACCGGCGCACTGGCGTTCTGGGGCCACGCCCATACCGAGCTGGTGGCCCAGTGGCTGGCCGGCTCGCTGTACGGTAGCGAATGGCAACACCTGCACACGTTGCTGCCATGGACTCTCGTTGGGCTGATCGGTGTGGTTCTGCTCATGCGCCCACTGAATGTGATGCAACTCGACGACCAACACTCACGCACCCTGGGCCTGGGTCTCAACCGATGGCGTTTCTTTGCCCTGCTGATCGCCACCCTGTTGGCGGCCAGCGCGGTCGGCGTGGTCGGGCCCGTTGGCTTCATTGGCCTGCTTATCCCCCACATCAGCCGCCGGCTGGCCGGCGCTAACCTTCCGGTCCAGTTGGTGTTGTGTGTACTATTGGGTGCGGTGCTGGCAGTACTGGCGGATTTACTGGGCCGAACGCTGTTCACACCCTATGAAGTGCCCGTGGGCGTCGTTTCCGCCGTCCTTGGTGTACCCTTCTTTTTGTATCTATTATCGCGTCAACCCTGAAGGCGGACCCCTTCTCCATGTTACGAACCGAGTCTCTCTCGCTGGCTTATGGCGACAAAACGGTTGTAGACAACGTCTCGCTGATTATTCCCGAGGGTGGCATTACCTGCCTGCTGGGCCCCAATGGCTCGGGCAAAAGTACCTTGCTGAAAAGTTTCGCCGGCCTGTTGCCCCCGCGGTCCGGTCAGGTTTACCTGGACGATCAGCCAGTTGACCAATGGCACCGGGGCAAACTGGCCCTGAGGCTCGCCATGCTGCCCCAGAAGCCGATTGTGCCCGATGGTATCCGGGTTCGGGACTTGATTGCGCTGGGTCGCTTCCCCCACCGTAAATGGTGGCAGAGGAATCTCACCACTGACGACAATGTAACCCTCGACGCTATGGCAATGACCGGGGTATCAGACCTTGCGGAACGACCGGTGGAATCGCTCTCCGGAGGGCAGCAGCAGCGGGTCTGGATTGCCATGGCACTGGCGCAGGAGACTGATATCCTGTTGCTAGACGAGCCAACCACGTTTCTGGATTGGGGCTACCAGTTGGAAGTATTGGAGCTCCTGTCTACGTTAAACCAGCAACAAGGACTGACCGTGGTCATGTCACTTCATGACCTCAACCAGGCCGCGCAATTTGCGGACCGGATTGCGGTGCTGGCTGACGGCCAACTCGACACCATCGGTAGCCCTGCGGAAGTTATTACTGAATCCCTCGTCAACCGGGTATTTCGGGTGCATACAAGCATTACTACGGGGCAGGAAGGTCGTCCGTTTTGCACCGGATTTGCAGAATCGGCTCAAAGCTGGTCCAAGCAACGTCCTCGCTGTGTCGCTACCTCTTAATTCAGAACTCGTAGCCAGCACTCGGGTTCTATCCCGTTACTGCAGATACTTATAACGAAAGAGGCTGAATTTCGGCAGGGGAAGTTTGGTCTATCGGTCAGAACGTAGGCTTGGCGCCCCTGGTCTGCCAGTTCCCCTTGCAGGCAGAAAACTCTATAACGAGTCATGATTTTCGGTACCTATCCTCTAAAGGGGGCCGAATCATGACACTTTCCACCAGTCATTTACCCTGGAACAAGGGAAAACTAGTCGGAAAAAAGTTTCCACTAAAACTCGAACAGACCTGGGCAATCCGCATTCGGTTAGAAATCGCAGAGAATGTCCGAGAACTGGCGATGGTCAACATGGCGATCGACTGCAAACTGCGTTCTTTCGACATGGTTAGGTTATTGGTTCGGGATATTTCCAGAAATGGAGAGGTTCTGGACCGGGCGCAAGTGATTCAGCAGAAAACCAGTCAGCCCGTCAGGTTTGAGATAACAAAAAAGACACGTGAGTCGGTTTAGTCGTGGATCAAACATCGCGGACTCTCTGGTGAGGTAGTGGTTCTCAAAGGAAGCCGGTGATCCTACTTGGGATTATGCCGAGCATCTTAGGCGCCTAAACAAAAGCGAACAATCGAGTCAGGGCTTTCCTCCGGAGCCTCCAAACTAATCACAACCATTTCGTACAGTATGATTGGCGGAGCCTCTTCTGTTCATGAAACCTGCTCATATGCAGTACTTGAGTATGAAGCCATGGACCGTTCCCTGTAGTTTGGCTGTAGGAAGCTCACCCAAGCCTTCCGAGAACCGGAAAC
>NZ_DIHV01000121.1:54202-60077 GCF_002420325.1 Marinobacter sp. UBA5687 | reverse complement strand
GGACGTCCTGGAATGAACGCTTACTAGTTGGCGACAATTTTCACGGGCGACCATAACTCGTACACGTCTTCGAAATAGCGTTCGCCATCTCGCTTTCGGTCTTTCGACACCAATCGATAGATACAGTTTGGATCGTTTCGGTCAATTAACTGAGGATCCACCTCGAACCAGCTGTCTTCTAGGAAAGAATGCAAATGATAGAGTTCTCGAAACGATTTAGCCTCGGGCGGAATCAGATGCTGCTTGGATCGCATAATGGCATCCATGGGCAGTGGAGGTTTATTCGACTCACTGCGCCTCCAACTAGGTAGCTGGTCCAGCAAGCCCTTGAGAACAGTGCGTAGAGGATTGCGGTAGCCAGGCAGGACTAGCAGTTCACCCTCATCGTCCTCGTCCGAACAATAAATTTCCAAAACCCAATCAAAAAACTTGGAGCAGATGTTATGTCGCGATTTTTTCTGGGTATCACCAGTTGCATGAACAAAGGCCTCGTAGACTCGCTCATTGAACGGAATGTCTCTCGCCAGAATGGCTCCAGGGTCGTCGACCAAACCTAGCTCGGACACGTAGTCCTTGAGGAAAGCTTTCAAGTGCGAATATTTATTCGCCTGGTTTGTGCCGGCCTCCACATATGACTGAATGGATTCTAAAAACTTGGGATATTCGATCAGCAACTCCCCAGCAGAAGCGCTTTCATCCCCCAGGAAGCGAGGCCAACTTACCCAATCCTCGGCGTAGACCGAATATGGACTCGCCGGCAGGTTCGGGTCTTGGTCGTATCCCTTCCCATATTCTTTATTTGTTTTAAACCCCAAGCGCTGAGCGGCTTCGGACGCCTCGGCGTAAGTAGCGTATTTCGCGACTGGGCGCTCCCTACCGAGAAAGTAGAACCAATCGATCCAATCGGGGTAAACCTGAGATGGACTCGCCGGCAGCTTCGGATCCTGACCGTAGCCCTCGTTGTAATCTATTGATGATTTGAGTCCCAAGCGCTGAGCGGCTTCGGACGCTTCAGCGTGGCTGGCGTACTTCTCACCGGGGCCCAAGAAACCAAGGAAAGCGTGCCAATCGGTCCATTCCTCGGCGTAGACCTGATAGGGTTTCGCTGGCAGCTTAGGGTCTTGCTTGTAGCCTTGGTTGTATTCCGCCAATCCTTTGAATCCCAAACGCTGGGCGGATTGGGACGCCTCGGAGTAGGTAGCGTACTTCTCGATAGGGCGCTCCGTGCCGAGAAAATCGAACCAATCCGTCCAATCTCCGCTGTAAGCGTTTTTTGGGTGTGCCGGTAGCTTCGGGTCCTGGTGGTAGCTCTTGTTATATTGTGTCGATGATTTTAATCCCAAACGCTGAGCGGCTTTGGACGCCTCGGCGCAAGTGGCGTACTTCTCACCGGGGCCCACGACGCCAAGGAAGCCGTACCAATCGGCCCATTCCTCGGCGTAAACCCGGTGGGGCTTCGACGGCAGTTTAGGGTCTCGCTTGTAGCCTTGGTTGTATTCAGTCGATAATTTAAATCCCAAGCGCTGGGCGGCTGCGGATGCTTCGGCATAGGTGGCGTACTTCTCAGCTGGACGTTCTGTGCCAAAGAAGTGGTACCAATCTTCCCAGTCTTCGGCATAACTCCGCCAGGGATCGATCGGCAGCTTCGGATCTTGATCGTAGCCCTCTCTATATTCTTTAATTGTTCTTAACCCTAAGCACTGAGCGGCTTCGGACGCTTCAGCGTAGGTGGCGTAAACCTCAGCAGGGCGTTCGGTGCCAAGGAAATCATACCAATCGGTCCAATCCTCGGCGTATTGCAGCTGGGGATGCGCTGGCAGCTTAGGGTCTTGGCCGTAGCCCTTTCTGTATTCACTCGACAATTTGAACCCCAAGTGCTGAACGGCTTTGGACGCCTCGTCGTAAGTGGCATACATCTCACCAGGACGCTTGGTGCCGAAGAAATCGTACCAATCGATCCAATCCTCGGCGTAAACCTGTTGGGGGGCCGCCGGTAGCTTCGGGTCTTGCTTGTAACCCTTTCCATAATCCTTGTTTGTTTTCAATCCCAAGCGCTGGGCGGCTTTGGACGCCTCGGCGTAGGTGGCGTACATCTCACCGGGGCGCTCGGTGCCGAAGAAATCGTACCAATCGGCCCAATCCTCGGCATAGACCTGATAGGGGTTCGATGGCAGCTTAGGGTCTCGCTTGTAGCTTTGGTTGTATTCAGTCGATCTTTTGAATCCCAGGCGCTGAGCGGCTTCGGAGGCCTCGGCGTAGGTGGCGTAAATCTCACCAGGACGCTCGGCTCCGAAGAAATCGTACCAGTCGGTCCAATCCTCAGCGTAAAACTGTTGGGGGGCCGCCGGTAGCTTCGGGTCTTGCTTGTAACCCTTTCTATAATCCTTGTTTGTTTTCAATCCCAAGCGCTGAGCGGCTTCAGAGGCCTCGGCGTAAGTGACATACTTAGTCTTCATGAGCGAGTCCTTTCTTCAATGGAGAAATTGAGTCGTCTTCAGGCGAAAAGCTGTTCAGGTGCGCTCGCATCTGCTTGTCAGTAAGTTCGGTGTAGACCTGCTGACTTTCTATAGATTTATGATGCAAGGCATTTTTGATGATCAAAGATTCAGCCTTTGCGTTTGCCAGCGCTTGTCCATAAGAGTGTCTGTGCCCGTGTGCAGTAGTGCCTGCTTCTTTCGAAAACGGTAAACCGATTCTCTCAACGGCCCTTTTGAGCGATTGATTATAGCCTTTGATCGAGTGAGGAGCGCCGGATTGGGTTGTAAAAGCAAACGGATGTTTCCCTCCATCTGAGTGCCGCTGGAACGTCAGGTAAAGTCGCCACAAGTCGTTGAAGGTTTCGCCTGCACTCTGGGGAAACCACCAAACTAGCAGAAAATGGAGATTTTCGTTGTCCTCTTTGGGCGCTTTCCAGCCTGCGTGCAGCGTATGGGATTTCGAGTACTCGAATCGTGGCAGCATCCCATATTTCTGGCGCAGCTCTTCACGCCTGGTGGAGCCGTTTGGACGCGTTCGACCGATATCCGGATGAAAAACTTTAACCAGTGCGGTTCCACTCTCCCATGGCGTGACATCTTCTAGCCAAATGTGAAAACACTCGCTGAGTCTAAGTCCACCGTAGTGCATCAGCATGGTGATGAGCACATTTTTTAGGTCGAGACGCTCATGAACGTTGACGCTGGTTTCAAAGCCGTATCGGGTAAAGCCATTCCATAAGAGGTCATCAATGCGCCCTTGAGGAAAGCTTTTCTTTCCACCGTTTCCGCCAGAACGTGAAACTTTTCGAGGCATAACTTTCCGAAAATAAGTGGGAGCTGGTTTGTTCTCCCATAGATGGGACAGAAAAGATCGCCGTTTCTTCTGGTAAAAAGCCGCTAAGCCCATCCATTCTTCGTAACGACTGGGGTTGATCTTGGGATTTATTTGAAGTGTTTTCTCTTCATACTGTTCGGAGAGCCAGTCTGTATATTGGGTGATGAGGCTGATCAGAAAAGAAGCGTCCCTATCGTCCCTAGGCTTCCAACGCAACCAACTAGGGTCACTGCCGTCCTCACCAATAGTTCCCGTATAAAGGCTGTTTGAGAACTCTCGAAATAATTGGTGAGGATTTTCAAAGCAGTCTTTATTCTGGCTTGTGTAATCAATGAGAAGTCGAACAGCAAAAGCGCTTCTATCTTTCCAGCTCCGCGATTTGTACCGATGGGTAATCAGATAGTCCAGATAGCTCTTCAGCAAACCATCCTGAGTGACGATTACCGGGAGACGTACCTTAGTCCCCGTGTTGTCTAATTTGACGCTCGCCTCTATACAGACGCTGTTTAGCATGTAATTTTCAACTAGTAGCAATAGTACGTTTTTATTTACACTATATGCTTATTCAGATTCAATAAAAACCAGAATCTGCATTCTTAGTCCACTTTTCGTCATATTTTAGGATGGTTTTTCTATACCACTAATCGCAGAAGGTGCACTGGTTCCAGGAACAGCCATTAGTCACCGGCAGAATCAGTGATTTCGCCTCGCTGGGCGGCCGGAAGACTGGCTCAATGTAATCAATGGGAAAACTGTACATAGGTTCGTTCAGTATCAGAAATGAGTGATGTACTGATTAGATCAGGGCAGAAACTGGGCTTTCAAGTCGGCGCAGCCTGGCCCCACTACAGGCATATCCAGCAGTACAGCCTGAGACGTCATAAAGGGAATGCCCTGCCGATGGCCATCAACCAACAGAGTGGAGAAGCTACCCACGAATGGCATGTGGGAAACCAGCATCAATGGTGAAACCTGGTTGTCCAGAAGCTCATCCAGACAACGGCCAGGGTCATCATCGGGTGTGATAAAGGCTTTTTCCTGGACCGGGCAATTCAGCACTTCCGCCACAATCGCGGCGGTTTGCCGGGCCCGAACATAGGGACTGGACCAGATCTGGGCGGGACGCCACGGGGAAGAGGCAATTTGCGCCGCCACGGCTGCCACGCCGCGGCGACCCGCCTCGGTCAGCTCACGCTCCTGATCCAGCGAATGCCAGCCGGCCTCACCATGGCGCATAACAATCAGATGCACGTGCCTCTCCTTCCGGATGACAATCCCGGGTCACTGGGTAATGGTGCGCGGCAGAATGAACTCCACATCAGAATTCTGCACGGCCATCATCAGGCTGTTGATCACCGCATTGATGGAAGCGCTTTCATAGAGAATCTCGTAAAGCCCCCGTACCAGAGGCATGTAGATGCCAATAGCCTCAGATTTTTCGCGTACCAGTTTCAGGGTATAGATACCTTCGGCCACCTGCCCCAACTCCTGCACGGCTTCTTCCAGCTTCTGGCCCTTGCCAATGGCATAACCAACCCGGAAATTCCTGCTTTTACTGGAGGTACAGGTGGCAATCAGGTCGCCAACACCTGCAAGGCCCATAAAGGTCATCGGGTTGGCGCCAAGGCTAACCGCGAAACGGCTCATTTCGGCCAGGCCACGGGTAATCAGCATGGCTTTCGCGTTCTCGCCCATGTTCAGGGCCGATGCCAGGCCGGCAACAATGGCGTAGATATTCTTGAGTGCGCCGGCCAGTTCCACACCGTAGACATCAACATTGGCGTAAACCCGAAAGTATTCGCAGCCCAGCAGTTCCTGCACTGTGCGGCGCACATCCGGGTCTTTTGCTGCGATCACGGTGGCGGTCAGTTCCCGGTTGACGATCTCGCCAGCCAGGTTCGGCCCGCTCAGAACACCGGAGCGACACCTGGGAAGCTCCTCCAGCAGGATTTCGCTCATCAATTTAAAACCGTGCTCTTCGATGCCTTTGGTCAGGCTGACGACGATCTGGCCATCGCGGAATTCGCTGCTGTGTTCGCGAATGACCGACCGAAACGCTTTCGATGGGATCGCAACCAGCACAATCTCCGCCTTGCGCACCGCCTCGGCCAGGTCGGTTGTTGGCTGAATGTCACCCTGAAGGGTAACGGCGGGCATATACCGGCGATTAATGCGGGTGCTGCGTATTTCCTCTGCCTGTGCTTCATCGCGCATCCAGAAATGCACAACGTGGCCGTTCTCGCTCAGTACTTTTGCCATGGCAGTACCGAAACTGCCGCCACCAAGTACTGCCACATCGTAGGAATTCGCCCCGTGATTACCGGGCGTCGGGTTATCAGGCATAAACGTTCCGTTCTGTTTCTGTCAGGGCCGGGCCCGGTGCAGGACTGGCGTTTCAGCCAGTTTCCTCGCATTCCAGGGCCCGTACCAGATTCTTGAATTCTTCCCTGTTCCGGCTATTCATGCCCATCAGTACTTTATGGGCATCAAGAACTTTATCGCGAACCTGCTGTTCGCTCGCCTTGAGCACGGGGATTTCTTCGAGTTCTTCAATTCGGGAAGC
>NZ_DIHV01000121.1:14855-53825 GCF_002420325.1 Marinobacter sp. UBA5687 | reverse complement strand
ATATCGGGGTTGGTGGAAATCAGCGTTGGCAGAAAATGACTTTGTTTCTGCGCCGCCAGCGCAATCTTGGCCAGCAGGCCAAGCGTCGTGCTGTCGATGATTTCGGTCTCGGTGAGATCGATAACCACGGTTTTGAATGCCGGATCACGGGTTATGGACTCAACCAGATTGTCCAGCGTCGAACACAGGTTCAGCCGGATTTCCCCAATAAACTTCAGGACGTATATTCCCTGCTGTTCTGCTTGCAGGATTTTATAACCAGCCATTTTTCACACTGCCACTAAGTCGACGACGTGTTATCTGACCCGTTTATGGTATCAGTTACCGATACTATCGCGATATCGTCAGGCAGCTCCGAGATCTTATCCAGCCCCAGAGCGTCGCTCAGCGATGCGATAGTGTGACTACCTCCTGAAACGAGTTCAAGTAGTCTGTTCTCCTTTTCATCCAGAGATTTGGCCGGGATCACTTCCAGCAGGCCATCAGAGAACAACAAAAGCCGGAATGGTCGGTCCAGCTTCACCTGGTAAAGTTCCCATTCCGGCGTTTCGAACAGCCCTACCGGCAGCCCGCTGCCTTCCAGAAAACGGGTTTCACCATCCTCAAACGACAGGATGGGCATGGGGAAATGCGCCCCGACCGCATAACTCAATGTACGTTCCGTTGTTGAAATAATGCCTACAAACACGGTGACATGCTTGCCAAGCCCGGTATCCAACAGCTCCGAATTAATGCGCTCCAGGAAACGTTCCGGGTGCAGGATGTCGTCACTGGACTGGCGCCGGAGATTCCGCTGCAAACGATTTGTGAGGTTTCGCAGTAACACGGTAACGAACGCGGAACTGGCGCCATGGCCTGAAACGTCGGCGATATAAACGAGGACCTTGTCTTCACTGATGCGAAAATAGTCGAGAAAATCGCCACTGAGATACAGGGACGGCTTGATGAGGTAATCCACACTGAGCCCGGAAAGCGTGAGCTGATGGTCTGGCAGCATTTTAAGCTGCACCTTGCGGCCGGCATTCTGATCGGCCCTTAGCTCGGCAATACCGTTGCGCAAGTCCCGGTTGGCTTCTTCCAGTTCCTGCCGGTACAACTGGTTCAGGCGGTTTACCCTGACCCGGTCAAACAACTTTCCGATAACATCGTCCAGTGCGTTACGGTCGTCATTGCAGGGTTTGAGCACCACATCGGCGGCTCCGGCCCGCATGGCCTGGACCACATCGGCACTGGACTGGCTGCTGGTGCAGGCCACTATCGGCGTGAAACTTTCTGTTTCATCAAGGCGCCGGGACAGGTCTCTGATGGCCTCTGGAGGGAGATCTGCAAAGATCACATCCGGGATATTGTCGTCGAACAATCCTCGGGCAGCGTTTACCCCCGCTGCACCAGTTACGTAAAACCCCCGCGCCTCCAGGTAACGGGACAGATCGGCTCGGGCCTGTTCATCGGCGTCAATTATCAGAATGCGCTCGGTGCGCGAGGTCATGTTGGCTGCCCTAAACTACCAGCGGTAAAGAAAAAAGGCTTTATATGGCCTATTCTGGCATGCCCCTGTGATATAACAAGGCCGCAATCATCATTTTGGGAGAATTGTAACCATGAGACGTGCCGTTAACGATCTGCTCGGAGCCTATGACAAACTGATCATGGACCCGGTGCATGGCGGTATCCCGCTCTACCGGCACGAAATCCAGGTGATTGACCATCCACTGTTTCAGCGCTTGCGTAACATCTGCCAGAACGACATTCTGAGCCTGGTTTTCCCCGGCGCCACCCATTCCCGTTTCCTGCACAGCATCGGGGTGATGCATGTGGGCACACGGATGTTCCGGGCCATGATCGATGCATACCTTCGGGAACGGCAGCTGAGTGAGCAGACCGATCTCAGCCTGAGCCAGCTCGATGCCATCGATTACCTGGCCAAGACCATCCGCCTTGGCTGCTTGCTGCACGACAGCGGACACTCCAGTTTCTCCCATCAGTTCACCCAGGCCCGGAAGATTCGCGACCTGATGTCTCGCCCTGAACGGTTCCGGGATTTGTGGGAAGGTGTTGACTATTCGGCCTACCAGGCCAGT
This sequence comes from Marinobacter sp. UBA5687, assembly GCF_002420325.1. Lineage (NCBI taxonomy): Bacteria > Pseudomonadati > Pseudomonadota > Gammaproteobacteria > Pseudomonadales > Marinobacteraceae > Marinobacter > Marinobacter sp. UBA5687. Next base: position 51,744 of record NZ_DIHV01000121.1, on the reverse strand, counting down.
GAACCGGAAGAGCTGGAGCATGAACACTACTCTGTTCGAGTCGCCCATGACGTACTCTCGTCTGTGGATCTGGAGAGCGCCGGGCTGGCTGCCATCGATGTCATCGGCATTATGGAAACCACCGATGTTACGCCCAGCGAAACCTTCTGCCGCCACGCCCAGACGTTCTGGGAATTTATCGCTGGTGATGATGCCATTGCCGGCACTATCCCGCCCCGGGATGTACCGCAGTTGGTGATGGGCCTGCTGTCATCCATAGTTTCGGGGGAAATTGATGCCGACCGGGCCGATTATATGTTGCGGGACGGCTTCCACAGCTCGGTCACCATCGGCGGTTTCAATCTCGATCACCTGCTGAGCAACCTGCGGTTCGGCTGGGACGTTTCTGAACCCTGGATGGGGCTTGCGATTACCCAGAAAGGCCTGGGCGCCCTGGAAGACTTCGTGTACAGCCGCCACCAGATGTACCGCAAGGTATATGCGCACAAGACCGCTCTGGGCTTCGACTGGTTGCTGCGTGAGGCCATTAACGAAGTGCTGGAGGACCCGGAAAGCTTCGACTGGGTGGATACCTGCCTGAGCAACATGAAATGGTTTGCCGAGCTGACCGACAACTTTTTCTGGGAAGCCTTCCGCAAGGTTGCCCGCCGGGAACCGAGGAGCTACTCGTTCTGCATCGTGAACCGTGTGAAGCTGGACCACGTCGACACGCGAGAGAATCTGGACAAGACTGAAATCCTGAATCACAGCCGCTGGCTGGCATCGGAACTGGGCATTAACCCGGACAACGTGGTGACCTGCTCCATGAAGGCCCGCTTCTCGAACATTCAGGACAACTTCAACGGCATCAAGGTCTTGGTGAAAAACCCGATCACCCGGGAGCGAAGCCTGCGAAAAATCACCGAGGTGAGTGCCTTCTTCTCAAAATTCGGCGACGGCACCATCACCCATTTCTACCGGCGGCCGGAGGTCGCAGAAAAAGCTCCCTCCGACCTGACTGAGTAGCCGCAATTACTGATCAGGGCTCTGGCCCATTGCCTGCACCAGTTGCGAGGCGCTTTCCCAGGCGCCTTCAACCCGACCGCCCGCCAGCCAGTCGCCAGCCAGGCCAATGCCGGCAATGTGGTCGAACAGGTAGCCAGGATTATCGGCGGCTTCCGAGCGTGCGTACAGCCAACGGTGAGGTACCCAGTCATCCGGAGCCTCTTCATGCCCGGTCAGCCCCCTGAATTCCGCCAGCAGAGCTTCAGCAATGCATTCCGGGGCGTCATCCACGTGCTGATGTGTCCACTCGGGGTTCGCGTGCAGCACCCACCACTGGCCCTTGTCTTCCCGGCCGGGTTTGGAGGAGTTGTTGGCCACCCAGAACAACACGTCGGAGTTGGGGCGCGCAGCATCAAACGGGAAATCAACGGGACGATTAAAATGGGCAGCTACCGCCCAGCAAGGCAGGATATTATCCACGTGCTCAGCCAGCCCTTCCGCCATCGCTTCAAGCCCGCTGTCCCGCAACAGTTCCTGAGCCTGCGCCGGTGGCGCCGTGATCACGACCTGATCGAAGCCGTCGTAGTGCTGACCCTCGGTATCGGTGAGCTGCCATTTGGAACGGTGTTTTGACAGCCGGGCGATTCGAACGCCTGATTCCAGCGAAATGTGTTCAGACAGAGCCCGGGAAATGGCCGTCATTCGCGGAGTACCAACAAACCTGTGTTCCTCTGGAAACGTCTGCCAGCTGTCCCTTTCCGTCTGATAACCGAAGCGGGCATTCCAGCTCTGGTAGCTCTGGTGCCCCGCCCAGCGATCCAGAAACCGGGTGAAACCGGGATTACGGGACGTGAAGTACTGGGCGCCGATATCGGCCGAGCCGTTCGCCACGCGTTTGGACGCCAGACGACCACCAGGGCCGCGGCTTTTCTCGAAGACCCGGACAATATGGCCCGAATCGCCAAGAAGAATTGCGGCCGTCAGCCCCGCCAGCCCTGAACCAATAACCGCGATGCTGCGTATTGATGTGGTGTCTGATGTTACTTCACGCATGGTTGTATATGACCCGAGTAAATAGTTGGTTAACAAACATTCTGAGATGGTTCGATTCCGAAGCAGGATCAGATCACCTGGATACGGACTCCCGAGCCTTTAACTGGGTACGAGTCCTGCCCTTCATCGCCCTCCACCTTGCCTGTTTGCTGGCACTTTATACAGGTGTCAGTACCTTCGCAGTGGTTTTTGCCATTGCGTTCTTCCTGGTAAGGATGTTCGCGATCACGGGCTTCTACCATCGCTATTTCTCCCACAAAACCTTCAAAACCAGCCGGCCTGCACAGTTCGCGTTTGCGATTCTGGGGGCCAGCGCGGCTCAGCGGGGTCCCTTGTGGTGGGCCGCGCACCACCGGCACCATCACCAACACTCGGACAATGAGCAGGATCTGCACTCGCCACACCAGGGCGGGTTCTGGTGGTCCCATATGGGATGGTTTACCTGTGACGCCGGCTTTGCAATGGATGAACGCAGGGTGCGCGACTGGCTGAAATTCCCGGAACTCAGGTTCATCAATCGTTTTGACTCTCTGGTACCCGCCGCGTTCGCGGTCGCTATTTACCTGTTTGGCGAGGCACTGGCCCTTTGGGCACCCGGGCTCGGCACCAACGGGCTTCAGCTCCTGGTATGGGGCTTCTTCATTTCAACCGTGGTGCTTTTCCACGCAACGGTATCGATAAACTCCCTGTCACACGTCTGGGGTAAAAGACGTTTCGAGACCGATGACGACAGCCGCAATAATTTCTGGCTGGCCCTGATCACCCTGGGCGAGGGTTGGCACAATAACCACCACCGCTGGCCGCAATCGGTACGCCAGGGTTTCCGCTGGTACGAAATTGATGTCACCTGGTACGGCCTGTGGTTGCTTTCCAAGCTGGGCATCATCTGGGATCTCAATCCGATTCCGGCTCATATTCAGAAAGAGACCCGGGAACTGGACCACAAGAGGAGGAACCGCTCATGACGACCTCTGCCTCTGCCATTGAAGTCGGGGCACCGGATTCCGGATTGCCCGTGGTGCTGGACCGTTTCTGTTCGCTGTATAACACACTGGACAAAGGCAATCTTAACAAGCTCCAGCAGGTATACGGCGAGGATATCGAGTTTCAGGATCCTTTTGGTCGGGTACATGGTCTTGATCAGTTAACCGAATACATGGCAGGCGCCTACGGCAACGTTATCCGCTGCCAGTTCCGTTTCCAAGAACCCGTCATTCAGGAATGCTGGTGCAGCCTGCCATGGGTGATGGAACTTCAACACAAGCGTGTCCGCGGCGGCAAGCCGGTGTTTGTAGAAGGCATCAGCCACCTGGAAATCCGGGACGGGAAAGTGCGGTATCACCGGGACTATTTCGACGCCGGCCAGCTGTTGTATGAAAACCTGCCCGTATTGGGCCGCATGATTCGTTGGGTAAAGGAGCAGGCGGGATGAGCCAATTGCTGTCATCACCCAGCAACATCTGGTTAACCGGCGCCTCATCCGGTATTGGCGAAGCGCTGGTTCACGAACTCGCCGGTGCCGGTCACAAACTGATTGTGACCGGCCGCCGGCAGGAGCCATTGGATGAGCTGTTGCAAACCTTCCCGAACCAGATAGCCGCCGCCGCTGCGGACACCACCAGCAAGAATGACTTGCAGGGGGTCAAGTCGCAGCTTGACCACTTTGGCGACCTGGACATGGTCATTCTGAACGCCGGTACCTGTGAGTATCTGGAAGTCGCGGACTACAACAGCGATGTCATTGCCAACAACGTGACCACCAACGTGATCGGCACAGCACGCTGCCTGGATTTTGCCCTGCCGGCGCTGCGGGCGACCCGTGCCAAAGGTAAACCGGCGACGCTGGTGATTGTGAGTTCCTCGGCGTGGTGGTTTCCGTTCGGGCGTGCTGAGGGCTATGGCGCCTCCAAGGCGGCACTTACCTACTTTGCCCAGTCACTGAGAGCTGATCTGGCGGCCGAGGGGATTCGGGTGGTGGTGGTATCCCCGGGGTTTGTCAAAACGCCATTGACGGACCGAAACGATTTTCCCATGCCGTTCATCATCTCAGCCGGGGATGCGGCTAGACGAATCCGCACAGGGCTTGAGAAAGGCCGGAACGAAATCGCGTTCCCGAAACGCTTTACCTGGTCCCTGAAGCTGCTAGCCGCCCTGCCCCAGGGAGTCATCGACCGCATGGCCGCCTCCATGGCCCGTAAAACCGATCATTGAAGTTTGACCACAGGAAATACCTTGCATGAATCAGGAACGTCAGCGAATTGCCGTGATTGGCGCTGGAGTATCAGGTTTAACAGCCGCCTGGCTGCTGGCCGACAAGCACGATGTGCATCTGTTTGAAGCCGGCGACTATGCCGGAGGCCACACCAACACGGAACAGGTTGAAGCTGGTGGTCGCACCTGGCCGGTGAATACCGGTTTTATTGTGTTCAACGACTGGACCTACCCCAACTTCATCAAGTTGATGGATCGGCTCGGGGTGGCCTCTGAAGTGAGCAACATGAGTTTCAGCGTGGACTGCCATGCCAGTGGACTGCAGTACAACGGCACCAGTCTGAACACCCTGTTCGCCCAGCGCCGGAATCTGTTTAATCTGAATTTCCTGAAAATGATCCGGGAGATTCTCCGGTTCAATAAGGAAACCCGTGCCGACCTGGCCGCCGCCACGATTCCGGACGGCGAAACACTCGGGGAATACCTGAACCGCAACGGCTACAGCCGGTACTTCCGCAACTACTACATTGTTCCTATGGGCGCGGCCATCTGGTCTGCACCGGAGATTGTGCTGGAACAGTTTCCGATCCGGTTTTTCCTGCAGTTCTTTAACAACCACGGCATGTTATCTGTGGATGACCGGCCCACCTGGCGAGTGATTTCCGGAGGTTCGGCCACCTACGTAAACCGGATGATGGACAAGCTGCGCGAACGCACCCATCTGAACAGCCCGGTAACTTCCGTAAAACGGGATGAGGAGGGCGTTACCCTGGTGGCCAACGGACAGGAACATCGTTTTGACCAGGTCATTTTCGGCTGCCACAGTGACCAGGCCCTGGCCATGCTGGACGACGCCACTGACGATGAGAGAAGCATCCTCGGAGCCATCGCATACCAGAAGAACGACGTGGTTCTGCACACGGACGCCAGCGTACTGCCCTCGAACCGTCTGGCTTGGGCCGCCTGGAATTACATGATCCCGGAACACAGCACGCAACCGGTTTCCGTAACCTACAACATGAACGTTCTTCAGAACTTCGACGACGCTCCGGAAACCTTTTGCGTCACCCTGAACCGAAGCCGGGATATTAATCCGGAAAAGGTGATCAAACGGTTTGAATACGATCACCCCGTCTTCACTCTGGACGCCGTTGCCGCACAGGAGCGCTACGATGACATCGGTAACCGGAACCGCACCCACTTTTGCGGTGCCTACTGGTTCAATGGCTTCCACGAAGACGGTGTGCGCAGCGCACTGAGAGTTACCCGGGCATTCGGGGTGGAGCTCTGATTATGGCCAGTGAATGGCTGGAAGGCACCATAAGGCATCGGCGCAAGCTACCGGTTCAGCATGAGTTCAGCTACAACATCGGAATGCTCGCCCTCGACCTTGACGACTGGTCCACGGTAACCAGAACCAGTCCGTTTTTTTCCCTCGAACGTTTTAACTGGCTGGGGCTCTACCGGCGGGATTACCTTGACCCGGAAGTGCCCAGCCTGCGCCAGGCGGTATTCAACCGGGTTAAAAGCGCCACCGGCTGGGCTCCGGATGGGCCAATAGAGCTGGTTACCCACCCGCGCTACCTGGGCTACATTTTCAATCCGGTCAGCTTTTACCTGTGCTATGAAAGGGGCTGCAGGCCAGACGCCGGTGCCACCCCCCGTGTGATTGTCGCCCAGATTACCAACACCCCCTGGAAACAGCGCCATGTGTACTGCATGGAATGCACCCAGCCGGGGCCGGGCTCCGATAACGCCTGGCACACCGAGCGTTTTGCTTTCAGCAAACGCTTCCACGTTTCACCATTTAATGGCATGAATCAGCACTACCAGTGGCTGTTCAGTTTTCGCGGCAAGGACATGCGCGTTCACATGAATGTGGAAGAGGAAGGCCGCAAGCATTTTGATGCCACGCTGGTAGTCCAACGCACCCCTCTTGATCGTAAAACCCTGCACAGGAGCCTGAGACGGTTTCCCCTGGAAACCATCAAAGGCGTTGCCGGTATTTACTGGAATGCCCTGAAGCTGAAATTCAAAGGGGCCCCCTTTTACACCCACCCGGACAAACTCGATGCAACCGACAGCGCCTACCAGCGCGGTACCGAGGATCTGGGGCTGGATGTAACGGAAAAACCATCGGCACAACAAGACAACGCATTTGATTCGGCAGGAAGGGTAAGCTCATGGAGAACCTGAACACCTCGGTTGAACACCAGCGCACCGGAAACACGGGGCTTTCGTTGATCAGCCGTGTCGCAAAGCACCTGGCTTGCCAGCAACTGGCGCAGCTTGGTCATGGCAGGCTGGTGATCAGAGAGGCAGGAGGTGAGGACCTCGTATTCGGTGATGGCGATGACCGCTATCCGCAGGCCGAGTTAGTGATCCACAACCACAGCACCTGGCGGGATCTGGTGACCGGTGGCAGCATCGGTGCTGCCGAATCGTTTGTGGCAGGTGACTGGAGTTCACCAGATCTGACCGCCCTGCTTCGGTTCTTTACCCGCAATATCGACACCATGAACCGGTTTGAAGACCGGTTTGCCTGGATCAGCAAGCCAGCACTCAAGGCACTGCACTGGCTGAACCGCAACACCCCGGAAGGCTCCCGCAAGAACATCAGCGCCCACTACGATCTGGGCAATGACCTGTTCCGCCTGTTCCTGGACCCAACCATGATGTATTCCTCCGCCATTTACCCCCGCGAGGATGCAACCCTGGACGAAGCGGCCGTTCACAAGCTGGATACCATCTGCCGCAAGCTGGATTTAAGGCCGGAGGACCGGGTGGTGGAAATCGGTACTGGCTGGGGTGGCTTCGCCATTCACGCCGCCAAACACTATGGCTGCCATGTCACCACCACTACCATTTCCAGGGAGCAGCTGGAGCTGACCAAGGCGCGAGTGAAAGCGGAAGGCCTGGAAGACAAGATTACGCTGCTGTTCGACGACTACCGCGATCTGCAGGGGCAGTTCGACAAACTGGTGTCCATCGAGATGATCGAAGCCGTTGGCCCCCAGTTCCTGGACAGCTACCTGTCCCAAATCAGCCACCTGCTGAAGCCGGATGGCCTGGCGCTGATTCAGGCCATTAACATGCCGGAACAGCGTTACCACCGGGCATTGAAGAATGTGGATTTCATCCAGCGTTACATTTTCCCCGGCAGCTTTATCCCATCGTTTGGCGCTATTCTTGGCTCTATGAACCGGGGCTCAGACCTGGTACTGACCCACGCCGAAGACTTTGGCTTTCACTACGCCCGAACGCTGAGGGACTGGTGTGACCGGTTTATGGCGCGCCGTCAGGAACTGGAACAGCTGGGTTACGACCAGGCCTTCCAGCGCCTTTGGCATTTCTATTTCGCGTACTGCGAAGCTGGCTTCAGCGAGCGGGCGATTGGCGTTGCCCATCTGGTCATGGCCAAGCCGGCCAACAAACGCGCGAATATTCTGAGTGTATGATCACTTCAAAAAACGCCCGTAACCTGCTGAACTTTATACTGTTCCAGACAGGCTGGCTGGCCTGCGTGCTGTACCCCGGGCTAGCTACGGTTGGGCTGATCCTGGTGTTCCTGGGGCTACATCTTGCTCTGGTCAGTCAACAGCGGTTTTCCGAACTGCAGTTTATTGGCTTTGGCGTGGTGCTCGGCGGACTGATGGATACATTCTGGTTCCGAACCGGGGTGCTGGCCCTGGATTCCGGAGAAGAGGTGCTGGCGGCCCCGCCCTGGCTCATCGCGATCTGGGCAATCTTCATGACCACCCTGTGTCATTCCCTGGGCTGGATTGGCCAGCGCCAGTGGTTGCCGTGGGCTCTGGCCCCCATTGCCGGCCCCTTTGCCTATTGGTCCGCCAGCCAGCTCGGTATAGTGGCGCTGCCGGACCTGACAGTTTCCCTGGTCGCCATGGCCGTCGGCTGGTTCGTCCTGTTTCCGTTGCTGCTGTTCATTCGCAAGGCCCTGTATACGGAGCTGGAAACATGAAACTCGCTGGTTCGACGGCCCTGACCGTATTCCTGGCAGCAGCCGCGTTTCCCGTGGCTGGCGAGGTATTTGAATTTTCAGGTACAGCCAAACAGGATGGGAAGGTGCTTTACCAGGAGGATCATCGAGTCGAAGGCACGTGTTCCGAAGGCGTCTTCGCCCCGGTTAATCACCAGGTTTCCTACCGGACTCCGGAAAGCCGCGACGAGTTTGCCAGCAAAATGCTGTCTTACAATAGCTCCCCATTCCGTCCGCAACTGGAATTCCGCCAGCCGACATTCGGAGAAGCTTTGACCATCACCTACCCGCAGGAGCAGGCACTCAACATCGTCTGGCAGAGTCCAGCGGGAGACACCCGCGAATTCATGGTCCCCTTTGACCAGAGCCTGGTGGTGGATTCAGGTTTTGATTACTTTGTCCGGGCAAACTGGGAACGCGTCCAACAAGGCGAGTCTGTGGAATTCCGGTTTCTGGCCCCCACCCGGGGCGATCACTACGGTTTTGTTCTGGAGCCAGCCACTTCTGTAAAGGTGAACGCAGAGGTGACCGTGCAGATCCGCCCCACAAGTCTGGTATTACGGTTTCTGGTGGATCCCATCGTGCTGGGCTATAGCTCAGACGGCGCACTGACCGACTATCTGGGGTTGACCAACATCCGGCAAGATGCCGAATCCAACCACATTGCCCACATTCGCTATCAGGTTGCCCGCTTGCCGGATTGTGAACTGACACGGTAATCCGGTCGCAGCTGCCAGACGGCACCCGGCCTGGGGTGTGTTAAACTCCGAAAAAATTTTTCCGGAGATTCTGCGCCCATGATGTTTGTGTCGTTCAATGTGAACAGTATCCGCACCCGCCTGCATCAGCTCGAAGCCGTGATTCAGCAGCTTAATCCGGATGTCATCGGTCTTCAGGAAACCAAGGTCACTGATGAGGAATTCCCGGTCGAGGCCATTCGCGAGCTCGGTTATCACGTTCACTTTCATGGCCAGAAAACCCACTACGGTGTTGCCCTGTTATCCCGCGCGGAGCCGGAAGAGGTCCTCAAAGGCTACCCCTCCGATGGCGAAGACTCCCAGCGGCGCCTGATTACCGGCCATTTCACCGTTAACGGCGAGCCCCTGACCGTCATCAACGGTTATTTCCCCCAGGGAGAAAGCCGGGACCACCCTGTAAAGTTTCCTGCCAAGGAAAAGTTCTACGCCGACCTGATGGCCTACCTGGACGAACTGGCCAAGAAACCCGGCCATATTCTGGTGATGGGCGACATGAACATATCGCCCACAGACCGCGACATCGGCATTGGTGCCGACAATGCCAAACGCTGGTTGCGTTCGGGAAAATGCAGTTTCCTGCCGGAAGAGCGGGAATGGCTCGGGCAGGTTGAACAACGGGGCTTTACCGATGTATTCCGCCACCTGCACCCGGACGAAGCCAACACCTTCAGTTGGTTTGACTATCGCAGCAAAGGCTTTGAGCGTGACCCGAGGCGCGGCCTGCGCATTGACCTGATCATGGCCAGTGACAGCCTCCTGCCCAAGGCAAAAGCAGCTGGTGTGTCCTACGATATCCGGGCCATGGAGCGACCATCCGATCACTGCCCGGTGTGGGCCTCATTCGACCTCTGATTGACCGGGCCATTACGGATGAAGAAAGTCAAAACCAGGGATCGGATCCTCGACACCAGCCTGCTGCTGTTCAACAGCCTTGGGGAGCCCAACGTCACCACTCTGCTGATCTCTGATGAGCTGGAGATCAGCCCGGGCAACCTGTATTACCACTTCAAAAGCAAAGGCGATATCGTTGAGGAATTGTTCCGGGCCTATGAGGCAGAGATGCTGGATCTTCTGGCGGTGCCCGAGGAAGCAGACGTGCCCATGGACCAGTTCAGCTTCTTCCTGCATCTGCTGTTTGAAGCCGTGGCCCGCTACCGTTTCCTGTACCAGGATCTGGTCAATGTCCTGTCCCGTTACGATCAGCTTCAGGTTCGATTTCGCAGGATTCTCAAAAAAAAGGAATTGGCGTTCAACACGCTGTGTGAGAGTTTTCGCCGGCAAGGCATCATGAACATCGGTTCGGATGAACTGGCTTCGGTGTGTGAGCAGCTTACCCTGACGGTGTGTTACTGGAGCAGCTTCGATACGCTTTCGCATCTGGATGACCGGGAGTCAGTCGACCCGGGCCGCGGAGTCTATCAGATGTTGCACCTGTTGCTGCCCTACCTGAACGAGGAAGAGCAGGAACAGGTCCGGCTCACCAGCCGGACCTATCTCTAGAGTTTATTCTTCCTCGTCGCGCGCAGTGTTCTGGCCGCGCAGCCTGGACAGCTCACTTTCCAATGCCTCGATACGGCGCTCCATAGCTTCGATTTCTTCCCGGCGATGGATGCCCAGGCGACGGAGTGCGCCAGAAACCCGCTGGTCGAACATATGCTCGAGCTTGTCCCAGGTACCGGTGGCCCGCTCACGAACCTCGCCTACCCGATCTTCCACGGTGCGGATCTGTTTCTCGACCACACCCCGGGTTTTGCTCTCCAGCTGTTCGCCTTCCTGAACCAGACGATCAAAGAACTTGCCGGCGTCCTCTTCCGCTTTGGTGTAGGCGCCAAGCCCAGCCAGCCAGATTTGCCGGGCGGAATCCTTGATCTTGCCCGCCAGTTGCGGATCATTTTCAGGATTTTTGTCGTCGTGCTCAGACATGCATACCTCATGGGAGTCGGGCATTAGCGGTAGCTGTCATTGTATTACAGCCGGGGCCGGATTGCAGTGGTGGCCCTGAGAACCGCATAACGAAAGGCCGCAGTATAACCACTGATGCAATATGAAAAAATGTTTTCAAACGAAAGCGCCTCTCACTTGAACTGTTCAAATTATGGTCAATACTTCCCAATACCGGCATCCCTGTTGATGTCGGTTTGTCTGGAAGTCTTTCATGGATACTACTCGCACGCCTCTGCCCGGCATTCCCTGCCGGGCTTTTTTTGTTATTATTTCTCCCCATTATATGGTTATTCCAAAACCGATATTTCGCGGGAGTCTATGAATGATTGATATTGCCTGGAGCCAGTTTACCCCTGGCGCTGCACTGACCGGCGGCCTGCTGATCGGCCTCGCCGCTGCAAGCTTCCTGCTTTTGAACGGCCGCATTGCAGGAATAAGTGGAATACTGGGTGGCCTGTTGGTGCCTGCCCGCCGCGATATACTCTGGCGGGTGGCTTTTCTCGCCGGGCTTGTAGGCACCCCAAGCCTGTGGCTGTTGTTTTCCGAGCTTCCACCCATTCAAGTTGACGCAGGTTACCCGGCTCTGATCCTCGCCGGATTGCTGGTGGGTATAGGCACTCGCTACGGCTCAGGCTGCACCAGCGGGCATGGTGTCTGCGGATTGTCTCGTCTGTCGCCTCGCTCACTGGTCGCAACCCTGAGTTTTATGGCAACAGGATTTTTAACGGTGTTCGTAATTCGCCATCTGATGGGAGTCTGAATGATGAAGTACTCTGTCACCTCACTTCTGGCAGGACTGATTTTCGGGTTGGGGCTCATGGTATCCGGTATGGCCAATCCGGAAAAAGTGCTCGGTTTTCTCGATATCGCCGGGCTTTGGGACCCGTCACTGGCTTTCGTGATGGGAGGCACAATCATCGTCGGACTGGTCGCTTTCGCCGTGGCGCGCAGGCGTACCCTGTCGTTCCTCGGATTCACCATGAAAATGCCGGCGAACAACCGTATTGAGCCCAGACTTGTTATTGGCAGCATGATGTTCGGTATTGGCTGGGGCATTGCCGGTTTTTGTCCAGGGCCCGCCCTGGTGGCTCTTGGTGCCGGAGAAATCAAGGCCGTGGTCTTTGTTGCGTCCATGGTGGCCGGTATGATGGCATTCGAAGTGATCGAGCGGATTAAACGACCGTCGTTGGGAGACACGCGTGGATATCAGAAAAATTGATGACAGTATTTCCGTAGCGCCACAAATCGCTATTGATGACGTTGCCGAAATTGCGCGGCTGGGGTTTCGGACCCTGGTCGCCAATCGGCCCGACCATGAAGAATACGGCCAACCGGCCATGGCCGACATTGAGGCCGCAGCGAAAGCAGAGGGCCTTGAATGGGTCTACATGCCGGTTGAGTCTGGCAATATTACCGACCAGGACGTCGAACGTTTCGCGCCCATGATCCGTGATGCCGAGAAACCCGTACTAGCCTTCTGTCGTTCCGGCACCCGCTGTACGGTACTATGGGCCCTGAGCAGTGCCCGCGACCACCAGCCTGAGGAAATCCTGTCCCGGGCACGGAATGCAGGTTACGACATTACCGGGCTTATTCCCCGCCTGATGCAGCAGGCCGGCAAGCGTTAATTTTCACCTCACGGAACGTCTCAATGCCTTACAACGGGATCGATAACTACCGCCACAATGAGCCGGACCGGCTCGGTGTGCTGATCACCAACCTTGGAACCCCCGACGCACCTACTACTCCCGCCCTGAGGAAATACCTCGCGGAATTCCTCTGGGATCCGCGGGTTGTCGAGGTACCGCGCCCCCTGTGGTGGCTGATTCTGCACGGCGTCATTCTCCGCATCCGCCCCCGGAAAAGTGCGGAAGCCTATGCCAGTGTGTGGGAAAAGGAGGGTTCTCCCCTGCTGATTCACACGGCGAAACAGGCTGAGGGTATCCGTGAGGCCATGAAACTGCGTTTCGGTACCAATGTGGTGGTAGGTTTCGCTATGCGTTATGGCAACCCTTCCATCCCCCGGGTACTGGAAGAGATGCAACAACAGGGCGTGCGCAAGCTGCTGGTACTTCCGCTGTATCCCCAGTATTCGGCCTCAACCACAGCCTCAACCTTCGATGCCATTTCAAAAGACTTTACCCGGCGGCGTTGGCTGCCCGATTTCCGGTTTGTTTCCCATTACCACGATTTCCCGCCGTACATCGAAGCCATGGCGCGCCATATTGAATCGCACTGGGCTAAACATGGCCGCAAGGAAAAACTGATTCTCTCCTACCACGGCGTACCGCTGAAATACCTGCTGAAGGGCGACCCCTACCACTGCGAATGCCATAAGACATCGCGGCTGCTGGCGGAGCGCCTTGGCCTCGGTAAAGACCAGTACATGACCACTTTCCAGTCCCGGTTCGGGCGGGAGGAATGGCTGCAACCCTATACCGATGAAACCCTTAAAGCCTTGCCCGAAAAAGGGGTAAAATCCATTGATGTATTTTGCCCTGGTTTCTCCGCCGATTGTCTGGAAACGATCGAGGAGATTAACGAGGAAAACCGCGAATACTTTATGGAGTCCGGCGGCGAAGGCTTTAGCTATATTCCCTGCCTGAACGCCACTCCGGGGCACATCGATGCCCTGGTGACACTGGTTGAGGAAAATCTGCAGGGATGGGGTATTCCCGAGAATTCGCCGGAGTCCCTGGAACAGCGGGCCAGACTGGCGGAAGAGCGCAAACAGGCCACATTCCCGGGCCGCAGCGACATCTGAGGAGAGACAGGACAGCGCCATGAAACTGAATTGCGATCTGGGGGAAAGCTACGGCGCCTGGCAAATGGGCCAGGACGACCTGGTTATGCCCCTGATCGACATGGCCAACGTGGCCTGTGGCTTTCACGCCGCAGACCCTATGGTGATTCGCAAAACACTGGCACTGGCAGCTGCCCATGACGTGGCGGTTGGCGCTCACCCGTCCTATCACGACCTGCCCGGCTTCGGCCGGCGCTCGATTCACCACACGCCGGAAGAAATCGAAGCCCTGATGCTTTATCAGCTCGGGGCGCTCGAAGGCATGTGCCGCAGTGAAAGCCTGACGCTAAGCTACGTCAAACCCCATGGCGCCCTGAACAACGACATGATGCGGGACAATAGACTGCTTCGCGCCGTGATGGAGGCCGTACGCACCTTCCGGACCGATCTGGCACTAATGATTCCGGTCACCAGTAACTACCGCGAACATCAGCAAATGGCGGCCGACGTTGGCCTGCCCCTGCTGCTGGAAGCCTTTGCAGACCGCGCCTACGATGACGAAGGCCAGTTGGTTTCCCGGCGCCAGGCCGGCGCCGTACACGAGAATCCGGACATCATCGTTGGCCAGGCGCAGTCCTTTGCGGAAAAGGGCGGCGTATTCAGTACCACCGGCAACTGGCTTGAGCTTCCGGCCGACAGCCTGTGTGTACATGGCGACAATGACGCCGCGCTCGACGCAATCAAAGCCATCCGCCAGGCGCTCGGTAAATCCGGCCGATGATCGAGGCGGTTTCGGAAGATACCATCCTGATTACCCTGGCCCAGGCCATCGATGACGCCCTGCCTGCCCGCATTGCCAACCTCGTCGACAACATTTGGCGTGCGGGTTTTCACTGGCTGGTGGATATGGTGCCCTCATACACGACATTGATGGTGGTCTACGACCCGGTAGTCGTCGATTTCCGACAGGTAAGCGCCGAGATCTGGCCCCTCGTTCACAGGCTGAGCACACAGGCGCACACGGCGGAATTGAAAAGCCGCCTGGTGGAACTGCCGGTGTATTACAGTGTCGAGACCGGGCCTGACCTGCAATGGCTGGCCGCGGAGAGCGGACTCGATCGCGAGGAAGTGATTCGTCGACACAGCTCGGTTGAATACCGGGTGCATGCGCTTGGATTTGCCCCCGGCTTCGCCTTTATGGGGCAGGTTGACCCCACCATTGCCGCGCCCCGGAAAACCACTCCTCGCAAACAGGTACCCGCCGGAAGCGTTGGCATTGCCAATCGGCAGACAGCAGTTTACCCGCAGGTTTCTCCGGGCGGCTGGCAGCTGATTGGGCGCTGCCCGACACGCCTTTTTGATCCAACGAACCTGTCGCTCCTCAAGGTGGGCGATCGGGTGCGCTTTACCCCCATCAGCCGGGAGGCGTTTCTGGCCGCCGGTGGGGAGCTCATTTCATGAGCTGGCTGGAGGTCATTCATCCCGGCGTGCAAAGTTCTGTGCAGGACAGTGGTCGCCGGGGTTATCGCCACCACGGGCTGGCCGCAGGCGGCGCCCTTGATCTGATCAGCTTTACCTGGGCCAACAAGCTGCTGGACAACCCTCGCCATGCTGGCTGCCTGGAAATAATGTTAGGGGGATTCCGCGCCATTGCCCACGGCTCGCTCCGGATTGCCATCACTGGCGCCAGAACCAGCGTGACCGTGACCGGCGAACCCGTTGAAATGTGGCGAACCTTGAACCTGAACGACGGCGACGAGCTGGCCATCAGCCATTCGGCTCACAACCGGCTTATCTACCTGGCCGTGGCGGGAGGACTGGATTCGCCGCAGCAGTTCGGCAGTCACACGGTGGTTGTTCGGGAAAAGCTTGAGGGCCGGGGCCCGATAAAGGCAGGAGATAAACTGGTACTACGGGAACCGCAACGAAAAGTGCCAAGCCGGGAAGTGCCCGCGCACCAGCGCCCTGATTTCAGTTCAGAGGTGGTTCTCGGCCTGATACCGGGCTATCAGTACACTCAGTTTCAGCGGTCAGATATCCTGCGGCTGACAACCAGCGGCTACACCGTTAGCGATCAATCTGACCGTATGGGTTTCCGGCTTCAGGGTGAAGCCCTGGACTGCCCTCCGCCCGGCATCATCTCCGAAGGCATTGCACACGGATCTGTTCAGATTCCCGGCGATGGTCAGCCTATCGTGCTGCTGAACGATGGCCAGACGATTGGTGGCTACCCGAAGCCTGGCGTGGTACCGATCCTGGATTGCAGCCGCCTGGCCCAGCAACTACCCGGTGACCGTGTCCGGTTTGAATTATGCGATCTGGCTACGGCGCAGAATCAGCGCCGGCTTTTTGAGCTTCACTACCAGAACACTCGCTGGTGTCAGAATGGCCAGGCACTTGAGTGGCTTTGATTCCCCCGGCATGTTCAAGGTCGGGAACGGCCTGACAAAAGGTGCACTCTTCCGTATCTACGGCCGCGCCACCGGTCTCGACATAACGCACGCGATGGCTCGCCCTGCCTCGATTGGCTGACACTGCGAAGCGGCGGTTTTTGCGATCTGACTGTTCCTGACTTTCCGGTTCTTCAGCCATGGATGAAATCTCCCGGATATGAAGCGTGGTGTTTGGAATCCAACGGAGGGATTGGTGTAACCAGGATATTGGGGTATCAAGAGGAAAAACAAGAAGAAAAATGGCGGTGGGCCAGGGATTCGAACCCCGGGACGGCTATTAACCGTCGGCGGTTTTCAAGACCGCTGCATTCAGCCACTCTGCCAGCCCACCGTCTTGTCGAAGCATCGGGAAACGCTTCGGCTAGCTGCCTTGTCGACAGCGGGAGGAATGATACCGGATTTGCCCCCTCTGTCAACGCCCTGCAAGAAAAACAAAGCAAATTCCGTGGCTTCTGGTCAGAGCTTAGACAAGATTACCGCGTTTTAATGGAATCCATTTGGTGTTTCTCTGTCGTAAATGATTGAAAGTTGCGGTTTCGACATTATGATGGTCTACAGTATCCAGTTGCACTAGAGCACTAAACGGAGATGACAATGGAAGACAGACGTTTCGGCGTTCAGAACAACCAGGCGGCCTACTCGCCGGCCAGCGAAACCAGTCGCGCAGCGGCAGGTATCAGCGACGACGCCATGAAGGTGTTGCGCAACACCTACATGTTGCTCGGTATGACCCTGGCGTTTTCAGCCGTGACCGCGTTCCTGAACATGAATGGCACGCACCCGGGCTTCCTGATTACCATCGTGGGCTACATCGGCCTGCTGTTTGCCACCTATAAGCTGAAGAACAGCCCCTGGGGCATCGTCACCACCTTCGCACTGACCGGCTTTATGGGTTATACCCTTGGCCCGATCATCGGTGCGTTTGTTGCTGCAGGCGCCTCACAGATTGTTGCTCAGGCACTGACGTTGACTGCCGTCGCGTTCGTGGGCCTGTCCGCAACCGCCATCATCACCAAGAAGGACTTCAGCTTCCTGTCCAGCTTCCTGACCGCTGGTGCATTCGTGCTGATTGGCGCCATGCTGCTGGCGTTCTTCATGGAGAGCTCAGTTCTGCACCTGGCCGTTTCCGCAGGCTTCACGATCTTCGCTTCGATCATGATCCTGTTCGAGACCAGCCAGATCATCAAGGGTGGCGAGCGTAACTACATCATCGCCACCGTAGGCCTGTATGTGTCCATCTACAACCTGTTCGTCAGCCTGCTGCACCTGCTGTCAGCGTTCAGCGGCGAAGATTGATCAGTACACTCAGCCCAACGCCTTGAGAAAACCCCGGCCTATGCCGGGGTTTTTGCTTTAGGTACACTTGCAGGGTTTCCATCAGTCAGCATCCAGATTCATGCCTCAGCCACTCAGTTACACACTCGTGATTACCGGTGCCCCCTGGGCAACACAGGCTCCCCAGACTGCCCTGTCATTCGCTCAGGCCCTGCTGAAAGCGGGCCACCGTATCGACCGGGTGTTCCTGTATGGCGATGGCGTACACCTGGCGTCAGCCCTGAGCGCTCCTCCCTCCGATGAGCAACACTGGCCGCGACTGTGGTCTGAATTCCTTTCCGGGAACAACATCACAGCGGTCGCCTGCATTGCTTCAGCCCTGCGCCGCGGCATTGTCGATAAGACCGAACAGGCCCGTTACGAGCTGACTGCCAGCAATCTCAGGGCACCCTTCGAAATTGCCGGTCTTGGCGAGTGGGTAGAGGGAAACCTGAAGTCCAACCGGGTTCTTTATTTTCACGGGACACACTGACCATGACCACCCTGATTGTGATCGATCAGCCACCCTATGGCTCCTGGGCAGGACGAGACGCGCTGGACATGACCTTCTCCCTGGCGGCCTTCGACCAGCCCGCCGCCATGCTGTTTCTGGGGGCTGGCGTCAACTGGCTGTGCAAAGGCCAGGCCGCCGATGCCGTCGGCCAGAAATCTGTGGCGAAGAACCTCTCTGCGGCCGCCCTGTTCGGCGTTGAACAGATACTGGTGGATGCCCAAGCATGCGCGCAATATGGACTGGAGTTCGACGATTTGCTGTCAGGAAGCATGCCGTCGGAGTCGATTTCCGAAACCCTGAGCCAGTTTTCCCGCGTTGTTTTTGCCGGATAGGACCCTGTCATGCCTGAAAACACGACCGCAACCCTGCACATCATCAACAAAGCTCCGGAACACGCCAGATTCCGGCATTGTCTGGCATCTGCTCAACAGGGTGACACGCTACTGCTGATTGAAGATGCCGTGTTGGCGCTGCTCGATCGCGGAAAGGAGTTGCCGGGGGCTTCTTATGGCCTGGAGGCGGACGCAAATGCGCGCGCCGTGGCCAATCGCGTGCCCGCAGATCAACTGGTCGACTACGCCGGTTTTGTGCAGCTGACCGTTAATCATTCACGAATCATCAACTGGTAAACCATGAGTGCTTCGAATTCGCCTGAGAGAAACAACGAGGGTTTTCTGGAGGACGCGGCCACCTGGACCGATGAGGTAGCCTGGGAAATCGCTCAGGAAGACGACATTGAGTTAACGGAAAAACACTGGGAAATCATATATTTTCTAAGGAATTTTTATAAACAGCATGAAATTTCACCGCCATCGAACCGTTTGTTCGTGAAGGCCGTGAGAGAGGCGCTGGGGGACGAGAAAGGAGACAGCATCTACCTGATGACACTGTTCCCCGGAACACCCGCCAAAACTGCCTGCCGGATTGCCGGACTGCCTCGTCCTACGAATTGCCTCTGAGCCAGTGGAAGATATCGCACTGTTACTTGTCGCGCTTTTCGGCTGACCGCGCCTGATTGGCTTGCTGTTCTTCGGCAGCGGCCCCCAGAAAAGTGCTCAGCCCGTTTTCAAACAGGTTTGAACCAAACTTGAGGAACTGGCGAGTGGATTCCCTGGTGGCACCGTCCCAGGCGCTTTGGGGTATCTGCCGGATAGATTCAGCAACACCCTTCTGAACGCCGCTGGTCACCTTCGGCTCAATCTCATTGGCGGTATCAATCAAATCCTGAATGCGCTCAGCCAGCCATGGCTTTACCACCCAGAACCAGAACGCGAAGAGAACAGCCGTTACGGCGAACGCTGTCAAAAAAATCTGTGTGAGGATCTGTGCCCAAACTGGCATACGCTATTCTCCCTGGTGTGGTTAGCCCAGTACGGCCCGGGGCAAGCCGGTCATGGCAAGAAACTGAACGAGCCCGGCCACTGCACCAAACAAGCCACCCACGAACATCAGCTGAATTTCTTCCTCCCGGAACGCCGGCCTGAGTATGTCCTGGAATTCTTCCGGTCGCAGGGCCTTCATCTGGCTGGCCAGCACCCCCGCGACGACTGGTGCACGCTCACGATTGAAAGCGGGATCACTGAATACATCCCGCGTGGCCAGCACCGCTTTCTGATTCATCACACGCTTGAGCTCGGTGTAACCGGTCATACCCACAGACACCTGGGCCGCCAGCTTCATGACCATGGAATTGTCGAGCATGGGGCGCAGGTGTTTCTGGATGATGGCGCGGGTACGGTCACCATGCTGACCGTTGATCATGGCATCGGCGACTTTCTCGACCGTGATCAATTCCTCCGCCACCAGACGCGCCCATATATCGCTGATTTCATCCTGCCGACGCAGGAACAGCCCCTGCAATTGCCAGAACAGCACTCTGCGCGGACGTACCGGAGCGAAAATCAGGTTGATGGCAATCCAGTTAGTCACGAAGCCTATAAAGAACCCGCCCACCGGCAGTAACCAGGGCTGGGGGTAGAACACGGAAACCGGCGCCAACGCGGCACCCATCACCGCTCCGATGATAGCGCCCCGATTAATAACCGACCTGAGCTCAACCGCACCGGCCTGCTGGAAGATACGATTCATCAGGTCCGGATGGTTCTGCAACTCCCGACTCAACAGCGCCTTGAGATCGACCAGCTCATCAAGATCGTCACCAAAATCCTCCACCAGCTCCTCTACCCGATTGGGTAGCTGTTGCCGCGCCCACTGATAGATCCGGGCCCGAACAAACAGCGGCAGATTATCCCAGAGTACCGGCTGGATTTCGTACATGACCTCGTCAATGTACTCAT
Organism: Marinobacter sp. UBA5687; assembly: GCF_002420325.1. Classification (NCBI taxonomy): domain Bacteria; kingdom Pseudomonadati; phylum Pseudomonadota; class Gammaproteobacteria; order Pseudomonadales; family Marinobacteraceae; genus Marinobacter; species Marinobacter sp. UBA5687. The sequence goes on along the minus strand of NZ_DIHV01000121.1, from coordinate 31,476 downwards.
CCATGCGGGGCGTCACCTGAGCCACCACCTGTTCCACAATGCGGTTGGGCTCCAGCTTCTGGTACACAGAATTCAGGTCGCCAAACTTCTGCAGGGTGCGATCAATACAGATGTGGGCCATTTTCTCGGCCTTGCGCGGAATTACCCCTTGCCAGCCAATAACCCCAACGCCGATGAACCGGACAGGATGAAAGGACATCTGAATGGCGAGCCAGTTAGTGAACCATCCCACCACGGCAGCCATTACAGGCACGGACACAAGAGCAAGGTCAGTCAAGCGTTACCCCGAAATAGAAAAAGCATTCGCTCACACGGCACGGATAATACCCGGCCTTTGATTCTGTTTATGTGACCGATAATGAAGTATTGCGCTTAACAGGCCATTGGCCGTGTAGCCAGGCAAGGCAGGTGTTTCTGGCAGCCGCCAGAGAAGGGGCGACTGCCGGAGGAAGGGTGCAACTTATTGATAGTAAGCGTTTTCGGTATTCGAGTGGTCTGTCACATCACGCACCGCGGAGATTTCAGGTACGCGTTCCTTCAGTGTCTTCTCGACACCCTGCTTCAGCGTCAGGCTGACCGCAGAGCAGCCCTGGCACCCGCCACCAAAGCGCAACACCGCAACCGATTCGTCAACAATCTCAACCAGCGAAACATCACCGCCATGAGCTGCCAGGTTGGGATTGATTTCAGAGGCCAGCACGTAGTTCACACGCTCCGGCAGGGGCGCATCATCAGCCACCTGCGGCACCTTGGCATTAGGCGCCTTGATGGTCAGTTGCCCGCCCATCTGATCCTTGGAGTAATCGACATATGCGTCTTCCAGGAACGGCACCGAATTATGGTCCAGATACAGAGTAAACTTCTCCAGGTTGACCTGCTCATCGGTTGGCACAACTTCATTGGGCGGACAGTATGCCAGACAGGTCTCTGCGTTGCGGGTGCCGGGCTGGGTCACGAAAATGCGTACGCCCATACCTTCAACGTCCTGCTTTTCAATCAGTTGCGCAAGATAATCCCTTGCGGAATCAGTCACAGTTACCAGAGCCATGCTTCCTACCTGTTATCAAGTGTGACTGACATTTTATGAGAGATCGCCGGAACATAAAAGACCAAGTAAAATAGTCGGGCATTAATGGGGTAATCAGTTTCCCTTATCCCAACGGCGGACAGGCAAAACGGAACTTGATAATGATCATCCGTACTAAGACGCCTTTCAGCATTTTTGCTATGATCCCGCGCCAAAACGTAAAACACGACGTTAATAACGACACCCGGAAGAGTTTTCTATGACCGATCGCAATACACGCCTGGAACAGCTGCACCAAGCCCTCAAGGAGCGGATTGTCATTCTTGATGGTGGCATGGGCACCATGATCCAGAACCAGAAACTGGATGAGGCCGCATTCCGGGGCGATCGGTTCAAGGATTACGAACGGGAAGTCCAGGGCAACAATGACCTGCTGAACCTTACCCAGCCTGCCCTGCTCCGCAACATCCATGCAGATTATCTGGATGCCGGCGCCGACATTATCGAGACCAACACCTTCAACTCCACCAAGCTGTCACAGGCCGACTACGGTCTGGAAGAGCTGGCCAGGGAACTGAACGTGGCTGCGGCGAAGCTGGCACGGGAAATCGCCGACGAGTTCACCGCCAGGAATCCCGACAAGCCGCGGTTTGTGGCCGGTGCCGTGGGCCCCACCTCCCGCACCGCCTCTATTTCACCGGATGTGAACAATCCCGGTTACCGGAACGTGGATTTCCAGACTCTGGTCGACAATTACTACGAGGCGGTCTCCGGCCTGGTCGAGGGCGGCTCAGACCTTATTCTGATCGAAACCATTTTCGACACTCTGAACGCCAAGGCGGCAATCTACGCGACCCAGCAGTTCTTTATCGACAGTGGTATTGAGCTGCCGATCATGATTTCCGGAACCATCACCGATGCCTCTGGCCGAACACTTTCCGGGCAAACCACCGAAGCTTTCTACAACTCGGTTGCCCACGCAAAGCCGATTTCCGTGGGTCTGAACTGTGCTCTTGGCGCGGACGCGCTGCGGCCTTATGTGGAAGAACTGTCGAACAAGGCCGAAACCTACGTATCAGCCCACCCCAACGCCGGGCTGCCCAACGAGTTTGGCGAATACGACCAGACCCCGGAGGAAATGGCCGAGATCATTGAAGGCTTTGCCAAAGACGGCTTTCTCAACATCATTGGCGGCTGTTGCGGTTCGCGCCCGGACCATATTGAAGCCATCGCCAGGGCCGTGGCCAAGTACCCGCCGAGACAAATTCCTGAACGCCCGAAAGCACTCAGGCTCTCCGGCCTGGAACCGTTCACCGGTGACGAAAACACCCTGTTCATCAACGTCGGTGAGCGCACCAACGTAACCGGTTCCAAGCGCTTCCTGCGGCTGATCAAGGAAGAGCAATATGAAGAAGCCCTGAGCGTTGCCCGGGACCAGGTTGAGAACGGTGCGCAGATCATCGATATCAACATGGACGAGGGCATGCTGGATTCCAGGGAAGTGATGGTTACCTTCCTGAACCTGGTGGCCTCTGAACCAGACATTTCCCGCGTACCGATCATGATCGACTCGTCCAAGTGGGACGTGATCGAAGCGGGTTTACGCTGCATCCAGGGCAAGGCCGTGGTGAACTCCATCAGCCTGAAAGAAGGCGAAGAGGAGTTCATCAAACGTGCCAGGGACTGCATGCGTTACGGCGCTGCGGTGGTGGTGATGGCCTTTGACGAAGACGGCCAGGCCGATACCTTCGAACGCAAGACTGAAATCTGCAAACGCTCCTATGATGTGCTGACCGGCATCGGCTTCAACCCGGCCGACATCATTTTTGACCCCAACATCTTTGCCATTGCTACCGGTATTGAGGAGCACAACAACTACGCAGTGGACTTTATCAACGCCACACGCTGGATCCGGGAGCACTGCCCCCACGCCTCTATCTCCGGCGGCGTAAGCAACGTCTCGTTCTCATTCCGCGGCAACGATGCGGTGCGTGAGGCCATCCACTCGGTTTTCCTGTATCACGCGGTCAAGGCCGGCATGAATATGGGCATCGTGAATCCCGGCCAACTGGTGATCTATGACGAGATCGAGCCTGACTTGAAAGAACTGGTGGAAGACGTGGTTCTGAACCGCCGGGATGACTCCACCGATCGCCTGCTCGAAGCGGCCGAAAAGTTCAGAGGCAAAGGCGGCCAGGCCAAAGAGGAAGACCTTGCCTGGCGTGAATGGCCCGTTGAGAAGCGCCTGGAGCATGCCCTGGTTAAAGGCATTACCAGTTACATTATTGACGACACGGAAGCCTGCCGGCAAAACGCCAGCCACCCCATCGAGGTAATCGAAGGCCCGCTGATGGCCGGCATGAACGTGGTTGGCGATCTTTTCGGTGACGGCAAGATGTTCTTGCCCCAGGTGGTCAAAAGCGCCCGGGTGATGAAGCAGGCCGTGGCGCACCTGATTCCGTACATCGAAGCTGAGAAAACCGAAGACCAGCAGGCCAAGGGCAAGATACTGATGGCCACGGTCAAGGGCGACGTACACGACATTGGCAAGAACATTGTTGGCGTCGTCCTGCAGTGCAACAACTACGAGGTAATCGACCTTGGCGTAATGGTGCCCTGTGAAAAGATTCTGGAAACAGCCCGAAAAGAAAATGTCGACATGATTGGCCTGAGCGGCCTGATCACACCGTCACTGGATGAGATGGTGCACGTGGCCCGGGAAATGCAGCGCCTGGATTTCAGAATTCCCCTGATGATTGGTGGCGCGACAACTTCCAAAGCCCACACCGCGGTCAAAATCGAGCCCCAGTACAAGAACGACATCGCCCTTTACGTGTCTGATGCCTCCCGCTGTGTGAACGTGGCGTCCCAGCTGTTGAGCAAGACCGCCAAGCCGGCTTTCGTGGAAGCAGCCCGCACCGAATATGATGAAATCCGGGAACGCCGGAAGAACCGTGGCGACCGCACCAAGCTGGTGTCGCTGAAAGAAGCCCGTGCCCGTGCACCGGAAATCGATTTCGAGAACTACCAGCCGCCCAAGCCTGCGTTTACCGGTGTCCGGGTGTTCGAAGAGTATGATCTGAACGAACTGGTGGACTACATCGACTGGACACCGTTCTTTATTTCCTGGGACATCGCCGGCAAATACCCGGCCATTTTTGACGACCCGAAGCGTGGCGACGCCGCCCGTACCCTGTTTGACGATGCCCAGAAACTACTGAAACAGATGATCGGGGAAAAGCGGATCTCCGCAAGAGGCGTTATCGGGTTCTGGCCCGCCAATCGCCGGGGTGATGACATTGTGGTGTACACCGATGAGTCCCGAACCGAAGAGCTGACTACCCTGCACCATTTGCGTCAGCAGGATGAGAAGGCTCCGGGCAAGCCAATGATGGCGCTGTCCGACTTCGTGGCGCCGGAGAGTCTGCATCTGGGCGATTACGTGGGCGGCTTTGCGGTGACCACCGGCATCGGCGTCGACGAACTGACCACTGAGTTCAAAAACGCCCACGACGACTACAGCGCCATTATGGTGCAGGCCCTGGCAGACCGCTTGGCCGAAGCCTTTGCCGAACGCATGCACGAACGGGTGCGCAAGGAATTCTGGGGTTATGCCACCGATGAACAGATGGCCAACGAGGACCTGATCAAGGAACGCTATCGTGGTATCCGCCCGGCCCCCGGCTACCCCGCCTGCCCGGACCACACTGAAAAGGCCACACTGTTCAAACTGCTGGACGCCACCGCTAACACCAGCCTGCAGCTAACGGAGCATTTTGCCATGTATCCAACCGCAGCAGTCTCCGGTTGGTACTTCGCCCACCCGGAAGCCAAGTACTTTGCCGTTGGCAAAATTGGCGTTGATCAGGTTGAGGACTATGCTGAACGCAAAGGCCTGACCAAGGCTGAGGCTGAACGCTGGTTGATGCCAAGCCTGGCGTACGATCCGGCGGAATAACCTGAGGCGTATTCCATGAATGACGTGACCGAAAACAACAATAACAATGAACGCCCCCGCAGCCCGGGGGTTCTGAAGATCATGCAAAGCATCCTTGCCGGCGCTTTCGGTGTGCAGTCTGACAAGCGCCGCCAGGAAGACTTTTCACACCACAGCCCGCTGCCCTATATCGTTGCCGGCGTTCTGTTTACCGTCGCGTTTGTGGGCGGGCTGATCATCGTGGTCAAACTGGTATTGGCCGGGCAGTAGCCTACTGCCCGGATACCCAGACCACCGCAAAGGCCACTGCCAGCAGCACGAGCAATACCGCCGCCACTGCATCGGCCTGACTGTCTGATTGCACGGATTTTTTCATGGCACTTCCTCCTTCCTACCCGAAGTTGTTGTTTTTCTGGCTTTCCCGATCAAGTAAAGCAGCAAATTGACATTCGTCCAGTTCCGGCGGCGATCACTTATCACCTGAATCGATAATGTTATGTTGAAATAATCATTTTGAGAATAAAAACACGATGGTATCCTGCCTCGCAGGAATAAGGCCCGGTCCATGAAACCCGGCCGTAAATTTTAGCTCTTCTGATGTAGCAGGCAGGACGTTCCACTATGTACGTTTATGATGAGCACGACCGGCAGATAGCCGCAGAGCGTGTTGCCCAATTCCGTGACCAGACCGAGCGCGCCCTTGCTGGTGAGCTGTCTGAAGAGGAATTCCTTCCACTTCGACTGCAGAACGGGCTTTATGTTCAGCGTCTCGCACCCATGCTCCGTATCTGTATCCCTTACGGCATGCTTCGCTCCGAGCAGCTCCGCCGTTTGGCACGCGTAACCCGGGACTATGATAAAGGCTACGCTCATTTCACCACCCGCACCAACATCCAGCTGAACTGGCCGAACCTGGAAGACGTGCCCGATATCCTGGCTGAGCTGGCGGAAGTGGAAATGCACGCAAATCAGACCAGCGGTAACTGCATCCGGAACACCACCACGGACCCGTTCTCCGGTGTCCAGGTGGACGAAATTGCTGATCCTCGCCCCTACTGCGAGATTATTCGCCAGTGGTCGACATTCCACCCGGAATTTGCGTTTTTACCACGTAAATTCAAAATTGCCGTGAATGCCTCTGAACACACGGATCGTGCGGCTATCCGGGTCCATGACATCGGCTTGCAGCTGGTGCGCAATGACCAGGGCGAACTCGGCTTCCGGGTGCACGTCGGTGGCGGACTTGGCCGTACCCCCATGGTTGGCCCGGTCATCCGCGACTTCCTGCCGGAACTGGATCTGCTGACCTACCTGGAAGCCATTGTCCGGGTTTACAACCGCTACGGCCGCCGTGACAACAAGTTCAAGGCGCGTATCAAGATTCTCGTTAAGGCACTGAGCCCGGAAGGCTTCGCCGAGAAAGTGGAAGCAGAGTGGGCCCACATCAAGGACTCTCCTTCAAGGCTGACACCGGAGGTGGTGACCAAATTCCAGGGCTACTTTACTGAGCCGTCCTATGATGCACTGGACAATGCCACCGACCTGCTGGCAACGCAGCGCTTTGAGAACCGTGAGTTCGACAAGTGGCTGACCCACAACGTCAACAGTCACAAAAAGCCCGGCTACGCCATTGTGACCCTGACACTCAAGAAGACCGGTACGCCCCCGGGGGATGTCACCGACTTCCAGTTGGAGCAGATTGCCGACCTTGCGGATGAGTACAGCTACGGCGAAGCCCGGGCCACTCACGAGCAGAATGTGGTGCTGGCAGACGTCCGCCAGGATCGGCTGTTTGAGCTCTGGCAAAAGCTTGTGCCTTTGGGCTTCGCAACGGCGAACCTGAACACACTGAACGACGTTATCTGCTGCCCCGGCGGCGATTTCTGCGCCCTGGCCAACGCCAAGTCGATTCCTGTGGCTGAAGCAATCCAGCGTCGTTTTGATGACCTGGACTTCCTGTACGACCTCGGTCCCATCGACCTGAACATTTCAGGCTGCATGAACGCCTGTGGCCACCACCACGTGGGCAATATTGGTGTTCTGGGCGTCGACAAGAAAGGCGAAGAGTTCTATCAGATCAGCCTGGGTGGATCGTCACACCACGACGCCACCATCGGCAAGATTCTGGGGCCGTCCTTCGCTCGTGAGGAAATGCCAGAGGTCATCGCCAAGCTGATCAATGTTTACGTAGAAAACCGGACGGAAGAGGAAACCTTCCTGGACACCTATCGCCGGGTCGGTCTGGATCCTTTCAAGGAGCGGGTATATGCCTGATGTAATTGCCGCTGACGGCACGATTCGTAATGACGACTGGGTTGTGGTGCCCCGCCCTGCGGCGGGTGAATCCATGGATATTCCTGAAGATAAGCCGGTCTTGATTCCGGCAGATCTGTGGCTGGCCGGCCATGAGCACTTTGCCGCAAAGCCCTCAGTGGGTGTCTGGTTTGACAGCCACGATGAGCCGGAATTGCTTGGCGAGAAAGTGAATGAATTGCCACTGATCGCGGTGAATTTCCCGCGCTTTGTCGATGGCCGTGGTTACAGCATTGGCCGTTTGCTACGTGAACGGTTCGGGTACCGCGGCGAGCTGCGAGCCATTGGCGATGTTCTGCTTGACCAGCTTCAGTTCATGAAGCGCTGTGGCTTTGACAGCTACGTACTGCGCGCTGACAAGGACATTGCAAAGGCACCGAAGTGCCTGAGCTTCTTCACCCAGACCTACCAGGCTGCGACCGACACGGACCAGCCCCTGTTCCGCCGCCGGGCCTCCTGAGACCAATCACCAGCGCATGAGTCGTCATGCGCTGGTGTTCAGTTCTGGTTTACTGCATTTTTTGATTCCGAAACGCACTCAACACTTTCCAGACGGTATGTTCCAGCGCCGCGCTGGTAGCCAAACCGAGCTTTTCCGGCAGTGTACGTTTGCGCTGGAAAGACACTGAGATCACGTCTCCCCGCTCACAAGCCTCAATCAGGTATTCGTCAGACGTTTTGATCTCATCGATCAGCTTCACGTCCAGAGCGCGCTTGCCGAACCAGATATCTCCATTGGCAACCGCCTGAATATCCAGATCCGGACGCCGCTCACTCACATACTCCTTGAACAGGACATGGGTATCCTCCAGGTCCTCGAGGAATTTCTGGCGTCCCTTATCGGTATTCTCACCAAAGATTGTCAGCGTTCGCTTGTGTTCACCCGCGGTGAGCACCTCAAAGTCAACGTCGTTCTTTTTCAGGAACCGGTGGAAGTTCGGGAGTTGCGCCACCACCCCGATGGAACCGAGCACGGCAAACGGCGAAGCAATAATGCTATCAGCCACGCAGGCCATCATATAGCCGCCGCTGGCCGCAACCTTGTCGACGCAGGCAGTCAACTTGATGCCTTTGCTGCGAACACGATCCAGCTGGGCTGCCGCCAACCCATAGGCATGAACCAGACCACCGCCGCTCTCCAGGCGGATAACCACTTCGTCCGTTTCCGGATTGGCAACACTCAGAACCGCCGACACTGAACGCCGCAGGGTATCGGTATCGCTGGCTTTAATGTCACCGTCGAAATCGAGCACGTAAACCCGCGCCGTTTTCTCTTCGGTAGCGTCAGGTTCTGGCTGCTTCTTCGCGGCTTTCTTTTCAGCCTTGTCCTCTTTTTTCTTTTTCTTCTGCCAAGCCTTTCGTTCCTGGTCTGTCATCAACCTGGCCTGGATTGACTCTCTGAGCCGGCGATACTGATCGTTCAGCTTGCGTATTTTCAGCTCACCCTCACCTTCGTGATCGTCCCGGTCTTTCTGGGTTGCCGAGACAATGATGGACACGAGCACAATCGCCGCCACCACGAAAGTCGCCACCTTGGCGAGAAACAGGCCGTATTCGGTCAGAAATTCCAAAATGCAGTCTCCACACGTATTTGCAAACCCCGAAGTGTACCGCCTCGGCACAGGCCTGATAAGCCCGCGATAAAATTAAAACAAGCGTTCGATCAAGCTTGACACGAACCGGCTCTAACCATAAAGTCGGATTGCGAGGTTGGCGCTACCCCGGCTGCTGTACAGGCTGCCTCTGCCAGGGATCACTAGTCGTCACCACCATGACAAGACAACCATCAAAAAGGGTAAAACAATGTCTGTAGCTCAGGTATTTGAAAAACTCGAACAGAACTTCAACGCAGACGCAGCACAGGGCCTGGACCTGGTATTCCAGTTCGACATCGAAGACGACAAGACTTACCACCTCGTGATCAATGACGGCACCTGCAAGCTGCACGAAGGCGCACACGACGATCCTTCTGTTACCCTGATCATGAACTCTGAAACCCTGCAGGGTATCGTCTCTGGCGAGACCGACGGCATGCAGGCGTTCATGGCTGGTCAGCTACGCGCCGAAGGCGACATGATGCTGGCAACCAAGCTGGGTGAACTGTTCAACATGGGCTGAGCCCGGTTAAACACCAGCTATAAAAAAACCTGCGCAAACCGCAGGTTTTTTTATGCCATTCAGAAATTCGGGCCACCCTGGCGTCTACAGACCGACGTCATCCAGCGAACTCTGAGCCAGCTTGAGCAGGTCTACATTCCTGTCTTCCCGCCGACCGACGCCTTCAATGTAGTACTCGAGCGAGGTGAGCGCATCCGCCAGCGCTTCCAGAACCTGAGACGCAGGGGCTTCGCGCGCATCCAGCAGGCGCTCCTGAATAGACGTCGCGACCCTGGCAATGACGTCCGCTGCGATCGGGTCGTCCACCATTTGCAAGCCACCCCAGATACTGCGCAGTGTCCCCGGCAGATTGGCCAGATGAAGCTTGTCGTAATCGGATTCGATAAATGCTGTGATCGCTCGCTTGGCAAGGGTCAACGCACTACGGGCCTCATCCGCCACAACCCAGATGGCTTCCTGCAGGTACACGGATTCGTCCCGGCTCCGTTCTGCGCCGGCAAGGGCGTCGGTCTCTGAGGTGATGCCGCGAGTGACAATCTGCATGACGGCATCTTCCACCCCCAGCACGGAATCCGCCAGACGATAGAGCTCCTCCTCCGCCGGCAGGCGGTTTTCCTCTTCCCATTTACGCAGTTTGGCCGCTTCTTCACGGGAAATACTGGCCAGGCGGTTCAGATCGAGCATCACCAGCGTATTGGCCAGGCGCTCCAGAGTATCGGCAATCGAGGCAAGTTCGGCCAGATCCGGTTCTATTCCGCGCTCAATGATGTCCAGCTTGTCTTTCAGCTGATTAAGCTCTTCCTGCAAGGCTTCAGACAGGGATTTGAGCACGTCCGTGCCAGGGCCATAGAGGCGCCGGGAATGAGCCTCAAGAAGTGCGTCCGGGAATTCGGCAGGACCGAGCTGATAAGCAGAGAGTACCCGCGTCACCTCAGGGTTGGCTGAGCCACTGCGGTAAAGCAGATAGATCAGATCTTTGATCAGCGATTCGGGGGCATCCTTGGCGGTAGCTACCTTGCCGACATATACCACTTCCCGAGCGTATTTCTCGATTCGCATCAGCAGACGCTTGCGGGCCTTGCTAAAGCCCATGGCACGATCCAGCATGGTATCGGAGACCAACGCCAGCAGGCACCACATCTGCCCCATAGGCGCTCCCTGACACAGCCGTGCGAGACCACGGGCAGCCCTGGCAATGAGCTTCTTGCTAACCGCTTCGTTGCGCTCGCGGAGAATGCCGAGCAGTGCCACCTGGAAGGTCAGGCGCATGCGACGGGCCAGGATTTCATATTCAGACTCTGCATCATCCATGGGCCTGAGCCCCAGATCGCTGCAAAAGTCCGGGCGCTCCTTGATGTCGATATCAAAGAAGCAGGATTCGGGATAAGGTTTCTCACGACGGGCTTCACGCAGATCATTGATCACGGGCAGCAGCAGCTCGGGATGATCTTCACGTTGCTGATGGTAGTACTCGACGTAACGGCGGAGAATGAACAGCGCGCTGTTAAGTGCTGTCAGCAGTATATTCTTGTCGTCGTTGGCACCAACCGGAACATCATTGGCGAGATTAACCGCTTCCTGGCAAAGCAGGGTTCCGCCCCGGAGCTCCACCAGAATGAAGATTCCCCGAAGCTGGTTCAGGTAATCAACACAGTTCTGCAGATCTTCCCCGCTCTCGCGGTTTTCCTGAAAGCGCTCAAGGCTGGATTCTGCCTGCTTGATGGTCTGTTCGATTTCACTTTTGACCAGATCAAACGACTGCGATTTCGTCGCCAGAGACGATTGAACCATAAACGCTTCCTGTTAATTTGCGGAGACTACCGCATCCTGTTCATGAACTGCAGCCTGCATACGGGCAGGTCCTTCCTGTTCAGCGAGGCAGCCCTTGCCCATACCTGAACGGTTCGCAAAAAACTGGCGAACTTATCATTACTTATAACACAAAACTCAAGTAGCTCAAGAAAGCCGGAATGTAACAAATGGTACAGCTGAACGTGGTTCTCATTCTGTTGCCTGCAACCGGGACCACACCGTTTCTCCGGCCTGCTTCTCCATCATCGCCATGAACTCATCATGGGCCGAGGCTTCATCACTGGAGGCCCGAACCACCGCCAAAGGCGCGCGCTCACCGGAGATTCGGCGAATACCGCCATCGCCACCTTCATCGCCGGAGCCGGCATCCAGGGAAAGCGCGGTCTGGCCGCCGGTCATCAGCAGATAGACGTCTGCCAGGATCTCGGCGTCCAGCAATGCCCCGTGAAGGTCACGGTTGGAGTTATCCACTCCATAACGCTTGCACAGGGCGTCGAGATTGTTTTTCTGGCCCGGGTGCTTTTTCCTGGCAATGGCCAGTGAATCGACAATGCCGCAATGGTCTGCTGTTTTCCGAACCGGTTTCAGACGGGCGAATTCGGAGTCCATGAAGCCCACGTCGAACGCGGCGTTATGGATGACCAGCTCTGCACCCTTGATGAACTCAAAGAACTCGTCGGCAACCTCCGCAAACTTTGGCTTGTCGGCCAGAAATTCATTGGTGATACCGTGAACGGTGATAGCCTCCGCTTCTACCTCCCGCTCAGGGTTAATGTATACGTGATAGTTGCGACCGGTCAGCTCGCGCTCGATCACTTCCACACAACCAATTTCGATAATGCGGTGACCTTCGTTCGGATCAATACCCGTGGTTTCGGTATCCAGTACGATCTGTCTCATGCAACTGCGCTCTCACTCACTGCTCATTAATCGGTTTTCCAGGGGCCAGGGTTCAGGCCCCGTTCAGTTCGCGGACTCCGCGGTTGGCCAACTCATCCGCCAACTCGTTATCAGGATGCCCTGAATGACCCTTCACCCAATGCCAGTTAACGGTGTGCCGGGCAGTTTCAGCATCGAGCTCCTGCCACAGATCCGCATTCTTGACCGGTTTCTTTGCCGAGGTTTTCCAGCCATTGCGCTTCCAGCCGCTCATCCATTCGGTAATGCCCTTGCGCACGTATTGTGAGTCCGTATACAACTCCACCTGGCAAGCGCGCTTGAGCTCCCTTAAGCCTCGAATGGCCGCCATCAGCTCCATTCGGTTGTTGGTGGTTTGCAACTCGCCACCGTGCATGGTCTTGCACGCATCGCCATAGCGCAACACAACACCCCACCCCCCGGGGCCCGGGTTACCTTTACAGGCTCCGTCGGTATACATCACTACCTTACCAGCCATTACTGCTCCTGTTCTGTTCCACGCCTGTCCACCCTGCCTGAGCTATGGCTGGCACAGCCACTGGATACCCCCACGGTTCCGGGCAAAGAAATCACCTTGCTCTTGCGCCAGGATGCCCTGGTCCGGATCCCGGCGTATTCGCGTTTGCGCGCAAGGATACAGTAATAGGCGCCCGTGGGCAGTAAATGAGGGCGGCTACTGGCGGCCAAACGCTGCCGTCTTCCGGATGCCCCGTGTTTTCGCTGCAGCGGAAGGGTACAGAAATAGGTGCCACTGTTTTCCAGCTCGAACCCCAGCAACCTGAGCCAGTCCTCCATTCGTGATCGCATCAGGAACCGACCACCCCAGGGGCCAAACCGATGGCGGGAAACCAGCCTGCGTGCGCCCCAGAGACTGAGGGGGTTGAACCCAACCAGAGCGATGCGCCCCTCACCTCGCAATACACGGGCGGACTCGCGAAGTACCTGGTGCGGATCCGGAGAGAAATCGGCCGTATGATGAAGGATCACAAGATCCATGGAATCACCGGGAAACGGCAGCTCGTCGGCGTCACAAACCGCCACGCCCTCTGGCATATGGGCATGCCAGGCCGGGCAGGTAATAATCTTCTGGGCAAAATCGGTACCACTCGCCAAAGGCAATCGGTGACTCAGGCCGACCTGAAGTTGTCTTGCCCCCGTAAGGCCTTGCAGTTCCTTATCAAGCACCGCTCTCTGGCTGGCCAGCAGGGAGCGGCCGAGGGGGGTCTGCACCCAACGCTCAAAGCTCTCATGTCGTGCTGAATAGTCAATCACGCCGCTGGTTGTCACGCTGGCTCCCCTACCCGATCCACTAAAGGCTTGATTGCTCGCGCAACCTGCCGCTCCTTGGGCTGTACCCGTTGTTGCATTATCATAACAGGCACATTCATTGAACACATGGGGTGGCCACCTTGCGCATTCATCCGGTTCCGGCATTCTCAGACAACTATATCTGGTGCCTTACCAACCTTGAGTCCGGCAAGACCCTGATAGTCGATCCCGGCCAGGCAAAGCCGGTACTGGACTATCTCAGTGACAGCGGTTTCTCAGCAGACACCATCCTGCTCACCCATCACCACCCGGATCACACCGGCGGCGTGAAAGAGCTTCAGCAACAGTATCCGGACATCCGTATTGTTGGGCCGACGGATTCACCCTTCAAGGGTGCCACAAACACGGTCCATGCCGGCGATGAAGTCGTCTGGGAAGGCATCACGTTCGATGTCCTGGCAGTTCCCGGCCATACACTGGATCATATTGCCTATTACAGCGACACCCAGGTAAATGACAACCCCGTTCTATTCTGCGGCGACACACTGTTTGTCTGCGGCTGCGGACGACTGTTCGAAGGCACACCGGAGCAGATGCATACCTCGCTCCAGACCCTGCGGGACCTTCCGGATAACACTGCAGTATACTGTGCTCATGAATACACCCTGGCAAACCTTCGCTTCGCCCGTCACTGGCTACCCGAAGATAAGGCGTTGGCCGAGTTTGAGAACGCCTGCAAAGACCTTCGGGAACGGGGTAAGCCAACCGTGCCGACCACGATCGGCCAGGAGAAACAGCTGAATCCATTCCTTCGGTGGGATGATGCCATGGTCATAGAGGCCGCCGAGAATTACAGCACCACACACCGCCTTGCCACCGGCTCGGATTGTGCGGTTTTTGCAGCCGTGCGCCACGGCAAGGATAACTTCTGAGCGTGCGGGCGGTCACTGCTTAACAATTTATCTCACAGCCGTAACATGGCTCGGCTTGACCGCCCGGAAAACGCTCCCATAGAATTTCGAGCAATTATCGAACGTAACCTGTTAAATATGCCGGCTATTTTTACAGATACCCGCCGGCTCCACCCGGAACCCTGTGTTTATGCCGGTAAAACGACTGCCCTTCATCCTTCTCGCGTCAACCCTTTTCAGCGGCTGCAGTACCAGTCAGATCGCCGAAAACTGGCATACACCTTCGGCCTGGTTCGGGACCGAGGAAGAGAATCAGCAAAAAGACCCCCTGGACTCACAGCAAGTGGTTGTTGCCAAGGGCGATGAGGACCTCAAGGCTGACGTCGCTGCCGGCAATGGAGAGGACAGTGCCAGCGGGGCACCATTAGATGACGCCATCTCCCCGGAACTTCAGGCCAAGGCCCAGCAAGCTCGGGAAAAACTGGACAATCCCGCCCGACAATCCGACGCATCCACCAGAACAGACGATCTGTGGTCACGACTTCGCGCCGGTTTCACCATGGACCACTCCGTCGACAATGCCAGGGTACAGGCTCAATTGGACTGGTACGTGCGCCACCCCCGTTACATCGATCGCGTGGTGGAAAGAGGCTCCCGGTACCTGCATTACATTATCAATGAAACCGAAAAACGCGGCCTGCCCAGCGAACTGGCTCTGTTGCCAGTGGTAGAAAGCGCCTTTGATCCTTTTGCCTACTCCCACGGTCGCGCTGCCGGGCTTTGGCAGTTCATCCCGTCTACCGGCAAATACTTCGGGCTGACCCAAAGCTGGTGGCATGATGACCGACGGGACGTGATTGCGGCTACCGATGCTGCCCTGACTTACCTGGAGCGCCTGGCCAACCGGTTCGATGGCGATTACACCCTGGCCCTGGCCGCTTATAATTCCGGGGGCGGGACCGTATCCAGCGCCATGCGTCGTAACCGCAACGCCGGAAAATCCACAGATTACTGGTCTCTGACATTACCGACGGAGACCCGCCACTATGTGCCCAAACTGATTGCCCTGGCAAAAATTTTCGACGATCCGAAAGCCTACGGTATCGACCTGCCACCATTAAAAGACGAACCGTATTTCGAAGTGGTGGATACCGGCTCCCAGCTGGATCTGGCCCAGGCCGCAGAATTAGCCGGCGTGGATATTGATGAAATCTATTTACTGAACCCGTCCTACAATCGCTGGGCAACCAATCCGGATGGCCCCCATCGCTTGCTGGTACCCAAGCAACAGGCGGAGGCATTCCAAACCGCGCTTGCAAAGTTCCCAAGTGAACAGCGTGTATCCTGGCAGAACTATAAAGTCCGCAAGGGTGACAGTCTGAACACCATTGCCCGCAAGTTCTCCACTACCCCATCGGTCATTCAGCAGGTCAACAAGCTCAACAGTGACCTGATCCGGATCGGCCAGCAACTGCTGATTCCGTCCTCCACCAAGGGCTCCGACGCCTATGCCCTAAGCCAGGCCCAGCGACTGGAGCGAACTCAGGATCGCAAGCGTAGCGGCAACAAGGTACGGTACACCGTGCGCCGGGGCGATACTTTCTGGGATATCGCCAGGGAGCACCGGGTTTCGGTTCGGGAAGTGGCTGCCTGGAATGGCATGGCACCGGGAGACCCCCTGATTCCGGGCAAAGAACTGGTGATCTGGTCGAAAACTTCGAAGCCGACCATGGTAGCTTCGAATACCCGGGGCAAGGCAATGGTGCGCAAGGTGGGATACCGGGTTCGCAGCGGCGATTCCCTGTCTGCCATCGCCAGCCGGTTTTCGGTGAATGTGCGTGACATCGCATCATGGAACGATCTTAATACGGACCGTTATCTCCAACCCGGCCAAAGTCTGGTACTCTACGTGGACATAAGAAACAGTCCGTAACGTGCGAGAACCATGACAAAAAAACCAGAAGCACCCTTGCTGACCAGAATTACCGCGACGCTGGCTCTGGCAGCGTCCGCCTGTTTCGCCTTAGCCGATGAAGGCGTCACCGAGAATCCCAGTCCGGTGCATGGCATCGCCATGCACGGTGAACTGAAATACCCCCCAGGCTTCAGTCACTTTGACTACGTCAACCCGGAGGCCCCGAAAGGCGGCGAACTGAAGTTGTCTGTGGTTGCCAACGGCTTCGATAGTTTTAACCCTTTTGTTATCCGGGGCATCTCGGCGGCGGGTATTAATGCCTACGTGTACGATACCCTTCTGGAGTCCTCTGCCGACGAGCCGTTTTCCGAGTACGGGCTGATTGCCGAATCCGTTGAAGT
>NZ_DIHV01000121.1:0-14465 GCF_002420325.1 Marinobacter sp. UBA5687 | reverse complement strand
GAACCAATCACCGCTGAAGACGTGAAATTTTCCTACCGGATTCTGACCACCGAAGGTCACCCGTTTTACCGCAACTACTACGCGGATGTAGACAAGGTGACCATTGAAAACAGTCACCGGATTCGCTTTGACTTTGCGCAAACCAACAATCGGGAACTACCCCTGATTATTGGTCAGATGCCCGTCCTGCCAGAACATTTCTGGCAGGATCGGGAGTTTGAAAGCAGCGGCCTGACCATCCCGGTGGGCAGTGGCCCTTACCGGATTGCCTCTTTTGACGCAGGCCGCTCCATTACCTACCAGAGAGTCGACGACTACTGGGCCAAAGATCTGGGTGTACGCAAGGGCCGTTTCAACTTCGACACCATTTCCTACGAGTACTACAACGACGACACCGTCGCCCTCGAGGCATTCAAGGCGGGCAACTTCGATTTCCGCCAGGAAACCTCAGCCAAGAACTGGGCAACCGCCTATACCGGCCGCCAATTCGAGAGCGGCGATATCGAGAAGGAAGCCATCGAACACCACCGCCCCACAGGCATGCAGGGTTTTATCTTCAATACCCGCAAACCGGTGTTTCGGGATCCTCTGGTTCGGGAGGCGCTGGCCTACGGTTTTGATTTCCAGTGGGCCAACCAGAACCTGTTCTTTGGCCAGTACACTCGCACCAGCAGTTATTTTGAGAACAGCGATCTTGCCTCGTCGGGCTTGCCTGAAGGGCGAGAGCTTGAAATTCTTGAAGCCTATCGGGATCAACTAAGCCCCGACGTTTTCACAGAGGCCTATGTACCACCGGATACCGGTAAAGGCGTCAGCCTGCGGGACAATCTGCGTACCGCACTAAAACTTCTGACCGAAGCCGGGTATCAGATCAAGAATGGCAAAATGGTCCATCAGGAGACTGGCAAACCACTGGCATTCGAGATCCTTCTGTTCCAGAAAAGCTTTGAACGAGTGGTTCTGCCCTTCAAACAGAATCTTGGAAAGTTGGGTATCGATGTGTCGGTGCGGCTGGTCGACAGTAACCAGTATGTTCAGCGGGTTCGGAGTTTTGATTTCGACATGATCACCCAGGTGCTGCCTCAATCTGATTCTCCGGGCAACGAACAACGGGACTACTGGCACTCGAGTAATGCCGATGTACCCGGCTCCCGCAATTTCATGGGCGTTAGCGATCCCGTCATCGATGAGCTGGTCAACATGGTCATTCAGGCGCCGGACCGGGAAGAGCTTGTACGCCGGGTGCACGCACTGGATCGTGTGCTGCTGAATGGCCATTACGTGATCCCGCACTGGCATTTGCGCAAGGATCGGGTGGCCTACTGGAACCACCTGAAACGCCCGGCCAACACGCCCAAGAACGGCATCGACCTTAACAACTGGTGGAGTGAACGCTGATACCGTTCGCTATCACGACGCTGTAGTAAGGACTGCTCCCTGAATGGGCATTTACATACTCCGCCGCCTCGCCCTGATCATCCCCACCCTGGTGGGGATCATGCTGTTGAATTTTGTCATTGTTCAGGCCGCTCCCGGTGGCCCCATTGAACAGATTCTCGCGGAGATGGAAGGCCACGGCAGCAGCGCTCTGGCGCGCGCCGGTGGTGGCGATGTCGGCAGTGAAGTGGCGAGCAGTTCCGGAGACAGCCGGGCCTCCCGGGGCCTGCCGCCCGAACTTCTTGAAGAACTTGAGGCCATGTACGGCTTCGACAAGCCTGCGCACGAACGCTTTTTCAAAATGCTGGGCGATTACGCCACCTTCGATTTCGGCGATTCCTTTTTCCGGGACAGAAGCGTCGTCGAACTGATTCTGGACAAGATGCCGGTCTCCATTTCCCTCGGCCTCTGGTCCACGCTGATTATCTACCTCGTCTCCATTCCACTGGGCATCCGTAAGGCGGTCACGGATGGCTCCCGGTTCGATGTCTGGACCAGTTCCGCGATCGTGGTCGGCTACGCCATTCCCGGATTCCTGTTTGCCATCCTGCTGATCGTACTGTTTGCCGGCGGTAGCTATTTCGATCTGTTCCCGCTCCGGGGCCTGACCTCGCCGGGTTTTGACGAGATGACCTGGTACCAGAAGGTTGCTGATTATTTCTGGCATCTCGCCCTGCCAGTGACCGCAAACGTGATCGGCGGGTTCGCTACCCTCACGCTGCTGACCAAGAACTCGTTTCTGGACGAAATCAGCAAGCAGTATGTGGTCACCGCCAGGGCCAAGGGCCTGGAAGAGAAGCAGGTGCTTTACGGCCATGTGTTCCGTAATGCCATGCTGATTGTCATTGCCAGTATGCCCGGCGTTCTGGTGGCGCTGTTCTTTACCGGGTCGTTGTTGATTGAGGTAATCTTCTCGCTGGACGGCCTCGGCCTGCTTGGTTTTGAGGCTGCCCTCAACCGGGATTATCCGGTCATTTTCGGCACTCTCTACATCCTGACGCTGATGGGGCTGGTGATGAAGCTGATCAGCGACCTCACTTATGTCGCGGTTGATCCGCGCATCGATTTCGAAAGCCGGGAGGGTGCGTAATCGTGGCAACCCTCTCGCCGATTCAGCGCAGACGACTCAATAACTTTACCGCCAACCGGCGCGGCTTCTGGAGCCTCTGGATTTTTCTGGTGCTGCTTGGCCTCTCGCTGTGTGCGGAACTGATAGCCAACGATAAACCCCTGGTCGTTTCCTACAACGGAGACTGGTACTTTCCGGTCATTCAGCAAGTGCCCGAAGAAACCTTTGGTGGTTTTCTACCCACGGAAGCTGATTACCGGGACGACTTCATTGCGAGCGAAATCCAGAGCAATGGCTGGATGCTCTGGCCGCCCATCCGCTTCAGCTATAACACCATCAACTACGAGCTCACCGTGCCCTCACCTGCGCCACCCAGTGCCGAGAACTGGCTGGGAACCGATGACCAGGGGCGGGATGTGGCTGCCAGGGTGATCTATGGTTTCCGTATTTCGGTGTTGTTCGGCCTGACGCTCACCATCGCCAGTTCCATCGTTGGCGTTGCCGTTGGCGCACTTCAGGGCTACTACGGTGGCAAGATCGATCTGTTTGGCCAGCGCTTTATCGAGATCTGGTCTGGTTTGCCCATGTTGTACCTGCTCATCATTCTGTCTTCGATTGTTCAGCCCAATTTCTGGTGGTTGCTGGGCATCATGCTGCTGTTCAGCTGGATGGGGCTGGTGGATGTCGTGCGGGCTGAGTTTCTCCGCGCCCGTAACTTCGAGTATGTGAAAGCCGCCAGAGCACTCGGCCTGGATAATCGCAGAATCATGTTCCGGCACATTCTGCCCAATGCCATGGTGGCAACCCTCACGTTCATGCCGTTTATTCTCACCGGCGCCATAACCGGGCTCACGTCTCTGGATTTCCTGGGGTTCGGCCTGCCCTCGGGATCGCCATCACTGGGTGAACTGATTGCCCAGGGTAAAGCCAACCTTCATGCCCCCTGGCTGGGTATTTCCGCATTCGTGTCACTGGCCGTCATGCTTACGCTGCTGGTGTTTGTGGGAGAAGCGGTGCGCGATGCCTTTGACCCGAGAAAGAACTGATATGAGTGACCTGCTTTCCATCTCGGACCTGTCCATCACCTTCGATAACGGCCCACGGGTGGTTGACGGGCTGTCATTAAGCATCGACAAAGGCCAGACTCTCGCGCTGGTTGGCGAAAGCGGCTCCGGCAAGTCGGTATCTGCCCTGTCGATACTTCGGCTGCTGGATGAACGTCATGCGGCTTATCCCGCCGGACAGATCCTCTACAAGGGCGAAGACTTGCTGCAGGCGAAGGAAAAGCGCCTGCGCCAGATTCGTGGCCGGCACATCAGCATGATCTTCCAGGAGCCGATGACCTCGCTCAATCCGTTGCATACCGTCGAAAAGCAGATTGGCGAGACCCTGGAGCTACACAAAGGCATGCGCGGCCCCCAGGCCCGGAAACGCTGCCTGGAATTACTGGAACTGGTCGGGATTCCGGCCCCGGAGACCCGCCTGACGAGCTACCCACACCAATTATCGGGTGGGCAAAAACAGCGGGTAATGATTGCCATGGCTCTGGCCAATGAACCCGATTTGCTGATTGCGGATGAGCCCACCACGGCACTGGATGTGACGGTTCAGAAACAGGTGCTGGAGTTGCTGAAATCATTGCAGCAGAAGCTGGGCATGGCAGTGCTGTTAATTACCCACGATCTGAACATCGTCCGCCGGTATGCCGATTACGTGGTGGTGATGGAACGGGGAAAAATGGTCGAACAAGGCGCGACAGAAGCGCTGTTCAGGTCGCCCTCTCATACCTACACCCGTAAACTCATTGACGCGGAACCACCGGAGCACCCTCTGCCAGCCAGTAGTGGTACCGAAACCCTGATGACCGTAAACAACGTGAATGTGCATTTCCCCATTCGCAAGACCCTGCTGGGCAAGGTAAAAGAAAGCTTCCACGCGGTACAGGATGCCAGCTTCGAGCTGCGTGCCGGTGAAACCCTCGGTATTGTCGGCGAAAGTGGCAGTGGCAAAACCACACTGGGCCACGCCTTGCTGAAACTCACTCCGAGCACAGGCCAGTTCAGCCTCTGCGGCACAGAGCTGTCCGCCCTTTCCCAGAAGGCTTTCCGGCCATGGCGCCGGCGCGTTCAGATTGTCTTCCAGGATCCGTTTGGCAGCCTCAGCCCGCGGATGTCCGTTGAAGAAATCATCCGTGAAGGACTGGAAATCCACGAGCCCGGGAGTTCCGGGCAGCACGAAGCCAGGGTTATCCAGGCCCTTCAGGATGTGGGACTGGATCCGGCCGCACGGCATCGGTATCCACACGAGTTCTCGGGCGGCCAGCGTCAGCGTATTGCCATAGCACGCGCGCTGGTTCTCCAGCCAGACCTGATGATTCTGGATGAACCCACCTCCGCCCTGGACAGAACGGTACAGAAGCAGGTGATCGAGCTTTTACGGGAAATTCAGGCCCGATATAGGCTAAGCTACATCTTTATCAGTCATGATCTGGCCGTTGTTCGCGCACTCAGCCACAAACTGCTGGTACTCAGGCAAGGCCGGATTGTGGAATACGGCGATGCAGAGACCATTTTCCGGGAACCACAACAGCCGTATACCCGGGAACTGCTGAATGCCGCATTTTTCTATCAGTCTACGACCAATTGAGCGTTACCCGACCCTGACAGGTCGGGGATAATGCGCCGAAACCACGGAACACAGGGAGCAGAAACCCATGGGAATCCTCAGTGGCAAAAAAGCACTGATTGTTGGCGTCGCCAGCAAACATTCCATTGCCTACGGCATTGCCGAGGCCTTCGCTCGTGAAGGCGCCGAAATGGCCTTCACCTATCAGAACGAGAAACTGCAGTCCCGCGTTGAGAAGTTTGCGGAACAGTGGGGCAGCAAACTGACTTTCCCCTGTGACGTCGCCAGCGACGAGCAGATTGACCAAGTATTCGAGCAACTGGGCAAACACTGGGACAACATCGACATCATCATCCATGCGGTTGGTTATGCGCCGGCCCATGAGCTGGATGGAAACTACGTGGACGTCACCACCCGTGACGGATTCCGGATTGCCCACGATATCAGCTCATACAGTTTCGTGGCCCTCGCCAAGGGCGCGCGCAAGATGATGCACGAAGGCAGCAGTCTGCTGACCCTGAGCTACCTGGGCGCCGAGCGGGTGCTGCAGAACTACAACGTGATGGGTCTGGCCAAGGCGTCTCTCGAAGCCAACGTACGCTATATGGCCGCCAGCCTGGGCAAGGAAGGCATCCGGGTGAACGGTATCTCAGCGGGCCCGATCAAGACCCTGGCCGCTTCAGGCATCAAGAGCTTCCGCCGCATGCTGGCCGAGAACGCCAAGCAGGCCCCCTTGCGTCGTAACGTGACCACAGAAGAAGTTGGCAACGCCGCCGCCTTCATGTCGTCCGACCTGGCCTCTGGTATCACCGGTGAAATCCTGTATGTGGACGGTGGTTTCAACATCACCGGCATGGCGGAGATGGACGCCTGATAGGTTCCCTACGTCAGCCATAGCAAAAGAGCCGGCGCGATGCCGGCTCTTTTCGTTCAGCTTTCCGAGAGTGCCCTGGCAACCGCCTCGATCCAGTCCAGATAGTCAGTTTCATCTGACTCAAGTACCCGGACGCCAATCAGATACCCCCACTCCGCCTCGCGACACCACATGACCTCGACACTCAGCCGGAAGTGCTCTGCGTGTTCCCCGAGACTTACCTCCGCAACCAAAATCGACCCGATGCTAAGCGATGCCTCGCACAACAGACTGATTCCACGGGCCGATATGTCGCGCACCTGACATTCCAGCCTGTCGGATACACCATCCAGTGTCGACGGCTCCGACTCCGGTTCGGCCGATTCCAGGAGTATCCAGGCACGCGCCCGGGCCGTTAGACGGTAGTCCTCACGAAGGTCTTTCCCTGACGGTAAGTCGTCCTCTATTCCGAACCCATAATCATCATCGATCATCGTTCACCTCAGTTCCGACCAACACGGATACGCCCGACAACGCGGCTCAGGGTGTCATCAAACTCGGCCGAACTGCCAAGCACGCGAATTCGACCTCCCACGATTCCGTTAACCAGTTCGTCCTGGAGAAATTCCCGGCGATTGAGCCCCAGACGATCCACAAACACATATTTCCGCGAGGCAGAAATCTTGACGGCGAGCTTGAGCCGGACAGGGTCGTCATCCCGGGTTTCCTGAGTGAGCACAATCCAGCCGCCGAGCGCGATACCTTCGACCTGTTTGGTGGCCACCAGCTCTGCCTCTTTTCGCAAACGCTCCTGCTCTGCCTTTTCGTCTGCCACCCTTTGGCGCTCGGCCTCTTCACGTTCTCGTTCGAGTGCCTGCTGGCGTGCAAGCTCCTCTTCCCGACGGCGTTGCTCGGCCGCTTCCCGTTCCTTCCGAAGCGCTTCGGCCCGGGCGCGGGCTTCCTTGGCCGCTTTTTCACGCTGTTCCAGTTGCTTGGCGCATACTTTAGACAGCACTTCGAGGGTTTCGGCAAGCACCTGGCCAAAGGCTGTCGGCTCCGGAAGCGGCCTGAGTCCTCCGCTGGCAAGTTCGGCCTGGAATTCCTTCCAGGGCTGCAGCCCAAGTTTGACACCGGCACCATTGGTCCAGAGCACTTCTCCGCTGTCAGGTAACAGAGCAAAGAAGAAACGTCGCTGCTCCCGTGCACCCTCACCCTCTACAAACCACTGACCGACCAGAGGTTCGGATTCATCGGCCGGCACCGACTCATTCACCAGCCAACTGCTATCCCAGGAAAAATCGGAATCGGGCGAAAGCGCGGGCTCCAGTTCTGGTGTTTCCCCTCGAATTCGAGCCACAATTACCGCCTGGATCTCGTGCAATGCCTGTTCGGGAGCACCCTCACCCAGAGCGCGAGTCCAGACTTCGCGGACGCGGTCGCCGAGTTGTTCCCCGACGTGATACAACCGGTTACGATCCCGATCAGAAAGCTGGGGGTCGCCCACCCAGACCAGCCACTCCAGTAATTTGTTGGCGTGCCGATGCACTTCACTGTCCGCGCCTTCGGCCCAGACACTCTGTTTCAACACCTTGTGCCAGTCGGTCAGGATAAAGCGGGTAATGGCCGGCGGTAGCTGACGGCCCGTCAAGGCGCGGCCGATCAGAGCCCTGGCCACCTGATCTGACAAACGCTGGCGTGAAGCCCCCTGTTCGGTTTCCAACAAACGTTCCCGTAGCCGCGCCACCTGATCATCCCGCTTTCGGGTATCAGCAAGCCATTGGCTGCAGTAGTGCTCCAGCGGATCACGGCTGCCAGCCTCAAAGCTACCGGATACAGTAATTACCAGGCTATCGAGCTGATCCAGCAATACGCGGGATGATCGGCCACCGGTATCACTCCAGCCACGCCATTCCTGAAGGTTATCAAGCCAGTCCAGAAGTACCCCGCTGAACACCTCAGCACCACACAGATCCAGTTGCCATGCGAGCCAGAACCGTAAGCGCGCTATACGCCCCACCAGGGCGGCATGCAGGCCGGAGGTTTTCAGGAAGACGTCCATGATCCGGTCGGAAAGGTAGGCTGCGTTCACCTGCCGGACGGTCCACTCAATCTGAACCGAACGCAGCACTTTGGTTACCCGCTCATCCCGCTGTTCCGTCCAGCAGGACATCAACAAGGGACGCCAGTCGGGTTCCTGCTCCGGAGAAGACTTACTGGCGGGGTATGGCAGATCGGGCACCCGGATCCCGGACAGAACCCGGGTAATCCTTTCTGAAACCACCTTTCGGGAGGAAGAGACAGCCTGTGGTTTCGTTGATGAGGGCGACATCCGTTACCTGTTGTCCTGAAGCGTTGAGAAGCGTTGAAAAGGGCCTGCAAATAACGCAGTATAACCAACTCGCCGGGGTTTACTGCAACCAAGTATCCCACTCGCACTTATTATTCAATCATCCGGACAAAAGAATGAATATACCGGGTGAGGTAACGACAAGATTCGGGGAAGCACAACAAGATGTCGGGTAAGAAACTGGAAAACCTGAACGTGGCCAGCCAGGAAACACTGATCACTCCTGAAGCACTGAAGCAAGAGATGCCACTGTCAGAAAAGGCAGCCGAAACCGTTGCCAATGGTCGGCAAGCCATCTACGACATTATGGATGGCAAGGATCACCGTTTGTTCATCGTCGTAGGCCCCTGCTCGATTCACGATGTAGAAGCTGCCCGCGATTATGCCGCCCGACTGAAAAAGCTCGCCGATGAAGTCAGCGATACACTGTTGATCGTCATGCGCGTGTACTTCGAGAAACCACGCACCACCGTAGGCTGGAAAGGCCTGATCAACGATCCGCACCTGAATGATACCTTTGATATCGAGCAGGGACTGCACATTGGTCGCCGCCTGCTGCTGGACATCAATGAGATGGGCCTTCCGGCCGCCACTGAAGCCCTGGACCCAATATCTCCCCAATACCTTCAGGACACCATAGCCTGGTCTGCTATCGGTGCCCGTACCACCGAGTCCCAGACCCACCGGGAAATGAGCAGCGGCCTGTCCATGGCCATCGGCTTCAAGAACGGCACCGATGGCAGCCTCGACGTTGCGGTTAACGCCATGAAGTCAGTCTCTCATCCCCACAGCTTCCTGGGCATCGACCAGCAGGGCAAAGTTGCCATTATTCGCACCAAGGGCAACAACTACGGCCACGTCGTACTTCGTGGTGGTGGCGGCAAGCCAAACTACGACTCCGTCAGCGTAGCCCTGTGCGAACAGGCACTGGATAAGGCCAAGCTGCGCAAATCCATCATGGTGGATTGCAGCCACGCCAACTCCAGCAAGGATCCGGCTATTCAGCCATTGGTAATGCAGGATGTGACACACCAGATTCTGGAAGGCAATCAGTCTATCCAGAGCCTGATGGTGGAAAGCCACATCAACTGGGGTAGTCAGTCTATTCCGGAAAACCTGGCTGACCTGAAATACGGTGTATCCATCACGGATGCCTGTATCGACTGGGAAACCACCGAAAAAGCCATTCGCGACATGCGTGAAAAGCTGAAAGACGTTCTGCCCAAGCGGACCGCCTCTGCCTGAATCCTGAAGCCGGGCCTCACCGCCCGGCTTCTGCTCCCAGCCAATCCAGACGGTTTCGAAGAGAAACCACATTGCCGATGATCACCAGCGTCGGCGCTTGTGCGCCCTCCTCCTGAACCCGATCCACAATCGTTTCCAGAGTACCGGTAATCACTTCCTGTTCCGGTGTGGTGCCCCTGGACACCAGAGCCACGGGCATATCCGCCTGCATGCCGTGGGCCATCAGCTCCCGGCTGATGATCGGTAAACCGACCAGGCCCATGTAAAATACCAGGGTCTGATTATTCTGAACAAAGTCCTTCCACGGCAAATTGCAGGTGTCATTCTTCAGGTGACCGGTGATAAACCGCACTGACTGGGCGTGATCCCGGTGCGTCAGAGGAATACCGGCGTAGGCAGCGCAACCTGAGGCGGCGGTGATACCCGGCACAACCTGGAAACGGACGCCGGCCGAGGCCAGGGTTTCAATCTCCTCGCCGCCACGGCCAAAGATGAACGGATCGCCGCCTTTAAGACGTACCACCCGATAGCCTTCCCGGGCCAGATCCACCAACTGTTGATTGATCTGATCCTGCGGCAGCGTGTGGTTCGAACGCTGTTTGCCAACGTGGATCTTCTGGGTGCTTTCCGGAATAAGGGCCATGATCTCCGGAGAAACCAGGCGGTCGTACAACACCACCTCCGCCGACTGGATCAGGCGCCAGGCTTTGAGGGTGAGCAACTCCGGATCGCCGGGGCCGGCACCGACCAACGCTACTTCACCGGCCGAGTTGTTGGGGTTATCCGTAACCGGATTGGCCCTGTACCGCGTCGGTGCAGAGCCGACGGGTACGCCCTTTACTGGTGCATCCCTGGATTGATCATTCATTGAATACGCTCGACGCCTCCCATGTAGGGTTTGAGTACCTCGGGCACCAGAATACTGCCGTCCGCCTGCTGGTAGTTCTCCATCACCGCAATCATGGCGCGACCTACGGCCAGGCCGGAACCATTGAGGGTATGGACCGGTTCGGGCTTTCCGGTGTCCGGATTACGCCAGCGGGCTTGCATACGCCGTGCCTGAAAATCACGGGTGTTGGAACAGGAAGAAATTTCGCGGTATTTGCCCTGCCCCGGCAGCCAGACTTCCAGGTCGTAGGTTTTGGCGGCGGAAAAGCCCATGTCGCCGCCACAGAGGGTGACCACACGGTAAGGCAGTTCAAGCAGCTGCAGGATCTTCTCGGCGTGTCCGGTCAGTTCCTCCAGCGCCTGAGTGGATTCCTCCGGGCGAACAATGTGCACCAGCTCCACCTTGTCGAACTGATGCTGACGAATCATGCCCCGCACATCCCGGCCGTAAGACCCTGCCTCACTCCGGAAGCACGGCGTATGGCAAACCAGACGCAGCGGCAGTTCGGCATCATCCAGAATGGTATCCGCCACCAGGTTGGTGGCCGGCACTTCCGCGGTCGGAATCAGGTACAGAGGATTGTCGCCGGCTGTGCGGAAAAGATCTTCTTCAAATTTTGGCAGCTGGCCGGTACCAAACAGAGTGTTGGCATTCACCAGATAAGGCACATAGGCCTCGGTGTAACCATGCTGCAGAGTATGCTGATCGAGCATGAACTGAGCCAGTGCACGGTGCAGGCGCGCCAGCTGTCCGCGCATAACAGCAAAACGGGAATGGGCCAGCTGAGTGGCCTTCTCAAAGTCCAGGCCTTTCAGCTGCTCACCCAGGGCCACGTGATCCTTAGGCTCAAAATCGAATTCACGGGGCGTACCCCAGACACGCGTCTCGACGTTGTCGTCTTCACTGGCGCCCGGTGGCACGTCGTCGTCGGGAAGATTGGGAATACCGGCAAAGAAGGCATTCAGGGATTCCTGCACGGAACGCAGTTCGTCCTCGGCGTCACCACGTTGCTGCTTCAGGCTTTCGACTTCTTCCAGCAACGGTTTGATATCCTCACCGGCCGCCTTGGCTTTGCCGATGGATTTCGACCGTTTGTTCTGCTCGCTCTGCAAGTTTTCCGTACGAACCTGAATGGCCCGGCGGCGTTCCTCAAGCTGCTCGAAGGTGGCAATATCAAACTCGAAATTCTTGATAGCCAGCCGACGGGCGATCTCTTCAGTCTGTGTACGGACACGTTTCGGATCGAGCATGTTGTTCCTGATTTCCGGTTAACGAATGAATGGTATGCGGGCATTATACCTGCCGTGAATGCGCTGACCACCACCGGCCGGACACAGGCAGCAAAATTGGCGAGGGATGGGGCTTAGTACCGCTTTTTCGGGCTGCTGGCATCCAGCGAATCCAGGCGTTCGCGCTTCTCCGCCAGCTTGATCTCAAGTCCCCGTTGTACCGGCTGGTAATAGCGCCGCTGGTGGATCGCCTCCGGCAGGTAGGCTTCTCCTGCCGCATAGGCGTCCGGCTCATCGTGAGCGTAGCGGTATTCTTCTCCATGCCCCATGCTTTTCAGCAATTTGGTGGGCGCATTGCGCAGATGTACCGGAACTTCATAGTCCGGATCGCTGCGGATGTCGGCCATGCACTGATTGTACGCCTTGTAAACCGCATTGCTCTTCGGCGCAAGCGCCAGATAGGTGACCGCCTGTGCCAGCGCCAGCTCGCCCTCCGGGGAGCCAAGACGTTCCTGAGCATCCCAGGCCTGCAGGGTAATCTGGAGCGCCCTCGGGTCGGCATTACCGATGTCTTCACTGGCAATACGAACCAGGCGCCGGGCGACATACAACGGGTCGCAACCGCCGTCGAGCATCCGGCACAACCAGTAAAGTGAACCGTCCGGGTTGGAGCCACGCACCGATTTGTGCAGCGCCGAAATCTGGTCGTAGAAGACATCCCCACCTTTATCGAAACGGCGGAGACTGGTCTGCAGTACCTGTTCGAGAGTTTGAGCGGTAACCCGATTATTCCCGTCATCGTCCGGCTCAGCGAGGTCGGCGGCCACTTCCAGAATGTTCAGCGCTCGCCGGGCATCGCCACCTGACGCTTCCGCCATGGTCGCCAGCCCCCCCTCATCTACCCGCAACTGGCCGGCAAAGCCCTGCTCGCTCTCAAGGGCACTGTCCAGCAGCCGTCGTATATCCGCCGCTTCCAGGTTTTTCAGGACATAAACACGGGTACGGGACAGCAAGGCGCTGTTCAGTTCGAAGGATGGGTTTTCGGTGGTTGCGCCCACGAAAATAAAGGTGCCATCTTCGATGTGGGGAAGGAATGCATCCTGCTGGCTTTTGTTGAAGCGATGCACTTCATCCACGAACAAAAGCGTATCCCTGCCCTGGGACTGTTTACGGTTGCGAGCGCGCTCCACCACCTCGCGAATTTCCTTAACGCCACTTAGGACTGCAGAGATGGTTTCGAAGGAAAGGTCGCCGACATTGGCCAGCAGGCGAGCAAAGGTGGTTTTTCCGACTCCGGGCGGACCCCAGAGAATCATGGAATGCAGCTGCCCCTGCTCCACAGCCCGGCGCAGGGGTTTTCCAGGGCCGACCAGGTGAGCCTGGCCGACATAGCCTTCGAGAGAGGTCGGCCGCATACGAGCGGCCAGGGGCTGAAAGCCGGTCTCAGTCTGAAACAGGCTGTCCTGCATCAGGCACCATCCCGAATCACGTCAACCCCCTCCGGATAATCGAGGCGGAAGACACTGGAATCGAGTGCCTGATTCAGTTCAATATGGTCGAAGCTGAGAATGCTCATCTGGGACAATGAATCCCGCATGCGCATTTCCTGCAGCTCTCCGTCATAGAAGCTCAGTCGCAGAGAGGTAAACAGAGAATCCTGGCTACGGGGTACCAGAGTGAACTCACGGGTGCTTTCGCCAAGATCCCGAACGCTCACTTCGTAACTCTCATCCAGGTTCTCTACTTCTCCGCTTAACAGCAGTGCCGGCGTGGTCTGAACCCGCTCATCAAGGGAATGAACGGTTACCTGCTCCAGATCCGGATCATAGACTTCGACTTTGTCGCCATCGCTGACAATAAACTGGGACAAGGGTGCACCGGTCTCCCAGTAAAACAAACCAGGCCGTTTGGCTTTGAGCGATCCACGGGTTTCCTGAACCTGATTACCGTTCTCGTTGACGACAATCTGTATAAAATCCGCCTGATAGGTCTCGTAACCTTTCAGAATCGAGGTCAACTGCTCAGCCGCGCCCCGGGATGCCTGTACGCTCTCAGCCTGGGACAGGCCAGACCACGTTGCTGCCAGCATCAACAGGATTCCTGAAAACATTCTGATCATCTGATAACTCCTAGTCTCTGGGAGGCGGCGGTGCAAGAACTTCTCTGGCACCGTTGTGGCCCGCCGGGCTGACTACCCCCGAAGCTTCCATGGCATCCACCAGATTGGCGGCACGGTTGTAGCCGATCTTGAATTTACGCTGGACCGACGAAATAGACACTCGCCGGTTTTCAGTGACAAAAGCCACCGCTTCGTCAAACAGGGCATCACCCTCTTCGCCACCACCGGCGCCGCCTTCGTTAAGCGTGGGTACGCCTGGAAGGTGCTCGCCCTCGGCGCCATTCAGTACATCATCCACATACTCTGGTTCGCCCCGCGCTTTCCAGGCACTGACCACACGGTGTACTTCGTCATCGTCGACAAAGGCACCGTGCACCCGCACCGGCAAACCTGAGCCTGGTGGCAAATACAGCATGTCGCCGTGGCCCAGCAACTGTTCAGCCCCGCCCTGATCAAGAACGGTACGGGAGTCAATCTTGGACGATACCTGGAACGACATCCGGGTGGGAATGTTGGCCTTGATCAGGCCGGTAATCACATCCACGGACGGACGCTGGGTTGCCAGAACCAGATGAATACCGGCCGCCCTTGCCTTCTGGGCAATCCGGGCAATCAACTCTTCCACTTTCTTGCCGACAATCATCATCATGTC
>NZ_DIHV01000067.1:0-20038 GCF_002420325.1 Marinobacter sp. UBA5687 | reverse complement strand
ATTGGCGTCCCCTAGGGGGTTCGAACCCCTGTTGCCGCCGTGAAAGGGCGGAGTCCTAGGCCACTAGACGAAGGGGACTAGAAATTGGTGGAGCCAAGCGGGATCGAACCGCTGACCTCAACACTGCCAGTGTTGCGCTCTCCCAGCTGAGCTATGGCCCCTCAACGGATGCGTATATTAAGGATCCGCCCTTGGGGCGTCAACACCCGATTCCGCTTTTTTTAAAGTTTTTTGAACATCCCTGTTCTCATCGTTCAATTAACCAACAAACCGCTCATCAAACACCCAGAGCGGCGTATTCCTTCTCTACTTTTTTGGTTTCTTTCTTGGAAAAGCCACCCATAACCTCAAGGGCATGACGCAAACGGGAGCGGGTCATGTCCGGGCCAAGCAACGCCATGGAGTCCATCACTGACCAGGAATTGGGCGTTCCGGCAATGGCCACAAAGATCGAGAACATGAAATCGCCCATCTTCAGGTCCATGGCTTTCGCCAACGCCTTGATGTCGGCAAAGATGGTGTCCTTGCTCCAGTGGCGCTGGGCTTCCAGTTTCCAAAGGGCAAACTGCAGCACGCGCTTGATCTGGCCTTCATCCAGTTTGTTATGGGCAAAGTCCTCCGGTTTCAGATTCAGCATGCCGCTGAACATGAACTGGGCCATTGGCGCCACATCGGAAAACACTTCTGCCCTACCCTTGATATGGGGCACCAGGGCTTTCAAGTCGTCCTGGTTAAACCACCACTGTTGCATCCGCGCCATGAACTGCTCGTCGCTCAGCTCCTCACGAATCCACTGGCCGTTGAGCCAACGCAGTTTTTCCACGTCAAACACGGGGCCACCCAGGGACACGCGCTGGATATCAAAGTTCTCGATCATCTCATCCAGAGTGAATTTCTCACGCTCGTCCGGCATGGACCAGCCCATACGACCCAGGTAGTTGGTCACAGCCTCTGGCAAGAAGCCCATACGCTCGTAAAAGTTGATACTGGTCGGGTTCTTGCGCTTCGACAGCTTGCTCTTGTCAGGGTTACGCAGCAGCGGCAGGTGACACAGCTCTGGCATATCCCAGCCAAAGTACTGATACAGCAGCTTGTGCTTGGGCGCAGAATTGATCCATTCCTCACCTCTCAGCACGTGGGTAATGCCCATCAAATGGTCATCAACAACATTGGCCAGGTGATAGGTCGGCATCCCATCAGACTTCAACAGGATCTGGCAGTCCACCTGAGCCCAATCGATCTCAATGGTACCCCGGAGCATATCCTGAATTTCACACACGCCTTCGTCGGGCACTTTCATGCGGATAACATACGGATCACCCGCATCCAGACGGCGCTTTACCTCTTCTTCCGGCAACTCCAGATCGCCCTTGATGCCGGGATTCAGGCCCTGAGCCCTGCGCTCTTCGCGGATAGCATCCAGCTCTTCCGGTGTACGGAAGCAATAGAACGCATGGCCAGCGGTGACCAGATCCTCAGCATACTGACCATACATGTGCTTGCGCTCAGACTGGCGATACGGGCCGTGGGGGCCGCCAACATCGGGACCCTCGTCCCAATTCAGACCCAGCCACCGCAACGCTGTCAGAATATCCTGCTCGGATTCAGCGGTACTGCGGGCCTGATCGGTGTCTTCGATGCGCAAAATGAACTGGCCGCCGTGCTGACGGGCAAAGCAAAGGTTAAACAGGGCCACGTAGGCGGTACCAACGTGTGGATCGCCGGTGGGCGACGGGGCAATTCGGGTGCGTACTGTCATGAAACCATCCTGAAAATAAGTGGCCGATTTATAAAGGGCGCATTATAGCGGCCATCCTGAGGTTTCGCATGGGCGGCTTTTGCATCTCCGATACAAACCGTTATATTATAACATTTCACGTACACGCAGGATTCAATACACCATGCCACAGAATGTCACCCGCCTGGCCCTCGCACTCTCAGCCCTGGCTATAGCAACACCCGCAGCCGCGACCAATGTGGTTGCGTCCATTAAACCTGTCGAACTTCTGGTCAAAGCTGTCGCGGGTGACAGCGTGGAAGTATCAACGCTGATACCACCCGGCTCCAGCCCCCACAACTACAGCATGAAGCCCTCTCAACGGCGGGCCCTGGAACAGGCGGATGTCATCTTCTGGGTGGGCCCGGATATGGAAACCTTCCTCAACCGTCTGCTCGGTGGCAAGGAATTCGCTGGCCGGGCGGTGGCTTTCATGGAAAGCGAAGGCGGTGAATCTGAGCACGACGAGCATCATGAAGAGCACAACCATGAGCATGAAGACCACGATGATCACGGGCATCATGACGAACCCGATGTCCATCACCACGATCACGGCGACGGCGAAGATCCACATATATGGGTAGACCCGATGCTGGCGCTGGACATGGCGAAAGACATCCGGAATGCGCTGAGCGAACATGAGGGCGTAAACCCCGAGGAGCTGAATGCCAATCTCGAGCGCTTTCAAGCCGAGCTGCTCAGTAAAGAAAAGAGTATTCGTGCGAGCTTTGCGGGCCTTAAAGATATCAGCCTGTTCGCGTATCACGATGCCTTTACTCGCTACGCCGATCACTATGATCTGACGCTGGACGGCATTCTGACACTGAACCCGGAGCTCTCACCCGGTGCCCGACATATTGCTGATGTGCAGGCCAAACTGGAGGCCGCCAATCACCCGTGCCTGCTGACCGAACCCCAGTTCAACCGTCAATGGTGGCGTTCCATTACCGAAGGGCTGAACGTCACTTTCAGCACCTGGGACCCGCTGGCAACCGACATTGAATCGACACCGGCAGGCTACATCGAGTTTCAGCAATCTGTGGCCGATGCGGTTCTCAAGTGCTTACCAGAGCAGGCTCAGTAGCACCGGAATAGAGACCATCGCCAACAGGGTTTGCCCGCTGATGATCCCTGCCATCAGCGGCGCATCCCCGCCAAGCTGACGCGCCAGGATGTAGGCGGACGTGGCAGTAGGCAAGGACGCCAACAGCACCGCCACCTTCACCAGCAGCCCTTCCAGCCCGAGCATCCAGGCCAGGCCCGCGGTCATCAGCGGAA
The DNA here is from genome assembly GCF_002420325.1 of Marinobacter sp. UBA5687. Classification (NCBI taxonomy): domain Bacteria; kingdom Pseudomonadati; phylum Pseudomonadota; class Gammaproteobacteria; order Pseudomonadales; family Marinobacteraceae; genus Marinobacter; species Marinobacter sp. UBA5687. Next base: position 16,983 of record NZ_DIHV01000067.1, on the reverse strand, counting down.
ACGCCACCAGTTTCAGGGCCGACGACACAATAAACGGAACCGAACCGCCACGCAGGGCACTGAGTTGCAAGCCAGCTCCCACGCACATCAGCCCCATCGGCAGCGCCAGATTACTCAACGGCTCCAGTATGCCCGCCAGCAAGGGATGAAACCCTACCTGGAAATAGCTCCAGAGCACGCCAATGACCGAGCCGACGATCAACGGGTTGGTGACAATCGCCCGAATCACCGCCGCCAGATTGATTCGCTCTCGTCCGGCCACCAGTGCGAACATCAGAATACACAGCAGGTTCAACAGCGGTACCATAATGGCCACGGCGATGGCCGTGAGCGAGAGCCCATCATCCCCCAGGAGCATGCCACCCGCGGCCAGACCCACGTAGGAATTGAAACGAATCGCACCCTGGTATACCGAAGAAAACACCGGACCAGACCAGCCCCAGAGCCACTGCGCAGCCACCAGCACCAGCGTCATCGCCAGCAGCATGGCGATAATCAGCATCGCCGTATCACCGTAGGCGGAAGGAGGCAGCCGGGCCTGCCCAAGCTTGAACACCAGCATGGCAGGAAACAGTACGTAATAGGTGAAGCGCTCCGCACGGGGCCAGAAATCACCTCCGGGAAAGTCCACGCGGCGCAAACCATGGCCCAACATGATCAGCACGAAGACAGGAATCAAAGCCTGAACCACCATTGGCATCACCACCTCCCGACTACCAGACACCAGCCCGTTCACAGGTGCAAGACACTAGCACAGATCTTCGGCAAGTTCGCAGTTGCCATTTTGCTCACCCGGGGGTAGATTCAGAGTTTCTTCAACTCTAAAGGCGAAGTGCAATTCCCGTGAACATTCTGCGTTCAGGCAATTACACGATATCTCTGGCACTGCGGTCCTCCTTCGGGAACACCGGCAGGGCTGCCATCCGCCTCTGATTTCGCTGAATCCACTTTCTTCCCCGTCCGGATTCAGCGCCTAACCAACAATCGATTGTTTACCTGGAGATTGCTATGGCTGAATTGCCACCTATCACTGTTGCAGAAGAAGATTATAACCGTCTCAGCACCTTGCTTGAGCGGGTCGCCGGCCAGTCTGATGTGGCCGATGGGCTGGAAGACGAACTCAGCCGTGCCGACATGAAGCCACTGGCCGACATGCCAGAGGGCGTGGTAACCATGAACTCACGAGTGCGCTTTCTGAACGAAGACACCGGCGAGGAGCACGAAGTGGCGTTGGTATACCCTCATGAAGTTGGCGACGCCGACCACAAAGTCTCGATACTGGCACCGGCCGGTGCCGCCATGCTGGGGCTGAGCATTGGCAGCAGCATCGAATGGCCCATGAAAGGCCGCAAGCCCATCCACCTGAAAGTGATCGGTGTTACCCGAAACCCATAAGCACTTTCCTTTACAAATATCAGGACTTGATATTTCTCCAAAGGCAGAACGGCCTCCGGTGGTAGCATTTCATCAATGCTAACCGACAGATCAGGAGGCCGTATGGCAGAGCAGCACCACGAAGACTGGGATCCCAGATCAGCCGAGGTTCAGACGGACCAGATCCGCGCCTACGATGCCATGCGCAAGGAATGCCCGGTAGCCTGGAGTGATTACCAGCAGTGGACGTTGTTTCGCCATGCCGATGTCATGCGGGCACTGGAGGATCATCACACCTTCAGTAACGCCGTCTCCGCGCACCTGTCCGTACCGAATGGCATGGACCCGCCCGAACACACCCCTTACCGCAAGGCCATCGAACCCTATTTTGCGCCCGAGCCCATGGCACACTTTGAACCGGTATGCCGGGATGTTGCCCGGGCGCTGGTGCAATCCCTTGACAAAAACAAGGCGCTGGATGTGGTCAACACTCTAAGCCGCCCCTTTGCACTACAGATTCAGTGCGCGTTTATGGGCTGGCCGGATAGCCTGCATCAACCGCTGGCCGAGTGGGTGATGAAGAATCACCGGGCAACCCTGGCCCGCGACCGTTCCGCCATGGCCGACGTTGCTGAAGAATTTGACGGATACATCCGCGACCTTCTGAACTCCCGGCGCCGGACCCGGGAGCCCGCACCAGATGACGTCACCACCCGATTAATGCGTGAGCAAATCAATGGCCAACCCATGACCGACGAAGAGTTGGTCAGTCTCTTGCGCAACTGGACGGTCGGAGAACTGGCCACCATTTCAGCCAGCATTTCCATACTGACCCACTATCTGGCCCATCATCCCGAGCTTCTTAATGACCTTAAGGCCGTCCCGGAGCAGCTCTCCGATGCTATTGACGAAATCCTGCGAATGGACGCCCCACTCATATCCAACCGCCGGGTGGTCACCCAGGAGGTTGAGATAGGCGGCAGAACCATTCCCGCCGGCGCGAAAATCACCCTTCTTTGGGCATCCGCCAACCGGGACGAAGTTGCTTTCGGCAACCCGGATCAGTTCTGCCCACGTCAGAACGCAGCCAGGAACCTACTCTATGGCGCCGGCATCCATGTCTGTCCCGGCGCCCCCCTTGCACGAATGGAACTCAGGATCTTCATGGAGGAGTTGCTGAAGCAGATCGAAGCTATAGAACAGGCTGACGGCGAACAGCCTGAGCGGGCGATGTTTCCCACGGGAGGATTTAACTACCTGCCACTGGTGTTTCGCTGATAGCTTTCTCCAGAAAAAACAAAAGCCGCAGCGGAGAACCTCCGGTGCGGCTTTATAGTGCGACGGGATCAGTCTTCGATAAACACCAGGCTTTCGTCGGACCCCGCGGCTTCAAGACGCCCGAGAGGCTGCAGATCCAGCCCATGCTTTCGGGCGAGGGCCTCAAAGGCTTCCCGGCTCTTTTCGGCCACGCTAACCATCAAGCCACCGCTGGTTTGCGGATCACAGAACAACAGTTTGTCGGCGTCGGTCATACCGGAAATCGCCTTGCCGAAGGCCGCCGCGTTGCGGTGGGTGCCACCAGGGATGCAATCGGCATCAATATAGGGCTTCAGATTTAGCAGCACCGGCACAGCCTTGCGGCTAACCGTGGCCTTCAGGCCGCTACCCCGGCAGATTTCCAGCAAATGCCCGGCAAGACCAAAGCCGGTTACATCAGTCATGGCATTGACACCATCCACCTCGGCAAACGCTTCGCCAACCTTATTAAGGGTCGCCATGTTCTCCACCGCCACGGCCAGATCTTCAGGAGTAACCTTACCTTTCTTGGAAGCACTGGTGAGAATGCCGACGCCCAGTGGCTTGGTGAGGTACAACAAATCGCCCGCCTGAGCGGTATCGTTTCGGATAATACGGTCAACAGCCACCTGGCCAGTCACCGCCAGCCCGAAAATCGGCTCCGGTGAGTCAATGCTGTGGCCACCGGCCAGGGCAATACCCGCCTCAGCACACACAGCTCGACCACCATCGATCACCTTGGCGGCAATTTCCGGTTCCAGCTCATTGACCGGCCAGCCCAGAATCGCGATAGCCATCACGGGCTTTCCGCCCATGGCATAGACATCGCTGATGGCGTTGGTGGCAGCAATACGGCCGAAATCGAACGGGTCGTCCACCACCGGCATAAAGAAATCGGTGGTGCTGATAATGCCAAGGCCGTTACCCACATCGGCAACCGCAGCATCGTCTCGGCTGCTGTTGCCCACCAGCAGTCGCGGATCGTGAAATTCGGGAGCATCAGTGTGAAGGATGCGGTCCAGAACGTCCGGAGCAATCTTGCAGCCACATCCGGCACCGTGGCTGAACTGGGTCAATTTGATGGACAAAGCGTCTTCCTTCTTTCGGTTGAGCAACTCGGTTATCGTCAGGATACGCAACAGTCTACAATGCAGCTCACTCTCCGGCCACCAAATGCGTAGGAACCACCATGACCACCCCGAACAACCAAGGCCCCGCGACTCGCATCATCCACAATCGCCGCCATAAGGATGCCTTCGGCAGCCCCTACTCGCCGGTTTACAACACCACCACCTACCGGTTTGAAAACACGGCAGACTTGCTGGATGTGATTGAGGGGCGAAGCGACGGTAACCTGTACACTCGCTGGGGCACCAACCCGAGCATCCAGGAACTGGAACAGGGACTGGCCGGGCTCGAAAATGCTGAAGCAGCACTGGGGTTTGCGTCCGGCATGGCGGCAATTTCGGCAACCCTGCTGGCCCATGGCCGTAATGGAATTGTGTGTGTAGGCGATCTGTATGGGGGCACACAGGAACTACTGAAGAATCACTGCCAGGCGCTGGGCATTCCAGTGACCTTCCTGTTCCGTGAAGAGCAGGACCAACTGGCGGAAACACTTAACGAACCGGGCAAGCTGGTCTATTTCGAAACCCCGGCCAACCCGAACATGGCGATCCTGGACATTCGCACCATCGCTGAAACGGCCCACCAGCACGGCGCGCTGGTGGCGGTGGACAATACGTTCGCCAGCCCCATCAACCAGAAACCGCTGGAACTGGGCGCAGACCTCGTCTTGCACAGCGCCACAAAATACCTGGGTGGCCACAGCGACCTGACCGCCGGTGCCCTGATGACCTCTGCAAGCCTGGCAAAACCCGTGGTCGCCTGGCGCAAGAACCTGGGCCAGCTGATTGCCCCGGAAACCGCCGCCCTGCTCTCCCGCAGCTTGCGCACGCTGCCATTACGAGTGCGCCAACACAACGAGAACGCCATGGCAATCGCTCAAGCGATGGAACAACATCCGAGAATCACCAAAGTACACTACCCGGGCCTGCCTTCCTTCGAAGGCCACGACCTGGCCAAACAGCAGATGACCGGCTTCGGCGGCATGCTCAGTATTGAAGTGGACGGTGGCCAGCAGGCAGCCGAAAAAGTGGCGGACTCCCTGAAAGTCTTCCTGCTCGCCACCAGCCTGGGCGGCGTAGAAAGCCTGGTGAGCCAACCGAGCGCCACCAGCCATCACGGCCTGAGCCGGGAAGAGCGCCTCAAACGGGGCATTGGCGATGGCATGCTGCGCCTGTCAGTCGGGCTCGAGGATACAGCCGATCTGATACAGGACCTGAATGATGCCCTTACACGAGGGTGTTAACGCCCCTGTAGCATGAAGGTTTCGTACTCAAGTTCATCGAACTTGCGGGACAGCAGCGCCAGTCCAACCAGAGCTGAGACCAGGGTAGCCGCCGCATAGCCGTATCCGTAAAAGGCGGCGCCCAACTCAATGGTGATCAGTGTGAATACGATATTGGTACCGAGGAACAGGGCGCAAAGAATCAGGTTTATCCCCCGGGCATCGAGATAAAACAGTACATTCTGTATCGCAAGAAGAATCAACTGCATGGCCACCGCAATCAGGAAAATGTGGAACAGTGGAAGGTACAGTGTGGAGATACCCAGAGCAGAGAGAATTTCCTCCCCCCACAGGAACAGAATGATCACCGTCATTCCCTGCACTTTGATGATCTCATAAATGCCGTTTCTGGCGACCAGAACCATGTCATCCCGAAACCGGTTGATTCGCTCCAGGGTATCGCCCTCACGAACGGCGTTATAAAACCGGTCGTATGCTTCGGAAAAATCGGTTTCCATTCGCACCAGAAAAACCGCCATACCGGGGATGATCGAAAGGTAGGCAAGAAAAATGGGAATGTCATAGATAATCGACGCTCTCAAAAGCCCGATAATCGGCTCTGAGGTTTCCGGCACAAACCAGAAGATCAGCTTGTCGGCCCATACCGCAGCATTGAAGAGCAGCCCGGTAAAGATCAGGGTGGGAAAGATCTGGGCACGCCTGGTGAAGTCAAACCGGATGAGCGTGGTACCCGGATACTGGCGGATGATGGTGTAAAAGAAACTGAAAAACAAAAGGCTGTGGCCCAGCAGCAACCCCAGCAAAAACCCTTCAATGCCGAAATCACGCAACTGCACCGAGGCAACGATAGCAACCAGATACCCAAGCGCGAAGACAACAACAATACGACGATAGGACTTCATGCTGGAGAGAAAAATGGTAACCGGCCAAAGGTTACACAGCACCACAAAATTCGCCAGCATCAGGAGCCGGTATAGATAACTGGTGCCCGGCATAAACCAGATAGCAGCAACAACGCCGAGCATGAAAGACGCGGCGGTTGAAACCCAGATAACCCCCATGAGGTTGGGCAGTATCAGGTTACGCTTGGACTCGTAGAGCCTGTCTGCGACCCAGCGCGTGAAAACGTGCTGAAACACCCCGGAGAGAATCAGCGAGAACGCCATCAGATAGGTGACCGACACCAGAAACTGGACCACGAATCCCTGATTTGCCTCGAGCGCAAAACTCAGGACCCCGATGATCATAACCCCGAGCACCGACAGCACCCAGGGCCCCGAGCTGATGATGCCCGCAAGACCATAGGCACCCAGGAGGTTCACAAAGCTTTCCCGCCGGAGTATTCGCCTCAGCTCAAAACCGATACCCGCCACTAACGCTCTCCCCCACTCGCCGGATTCAACGACGCCTCATAGAGGCGGCGGTATTGATCGAACATACTGTCCAAAGTGTAATAGCGTGACACCCGCTCCAACCCCGCGGCCTGGGCTGCCCGCCAGGCCTCACTATCCGTCAGCAGATGAATCGCTTCCCTGGCTGTCGCTTCAGGGTCGGCGATCGGAACGACAGCGCCCGAGGCACCCAAAGCCCGATCCTCATCACTCATTCCCTCAATGAGTTCACGGCAGGCGCCGACATCCGTGGCAAGGCACGGCAGCCCCGCGGCATTGGCCTCAAGTATGACCAACGGCAACGCCTCGGAGATCGAGGTAAGCACCATCAAACCCAGTTGGGGCAAAATCTCGCTGACATTCTGAAAACCCAGGAATTTAACGCGGCCTTCCAATCCCAGGCTGGTCACAAGATTGCGACACTCAGCGACATAGGCGGGGTCTTCATCCTCTGGCCCGACGATCCACCCTTCAGCCTCGGGCACTTGCTCCGAGACGCTTCTCATCGCCCGGATGAAGGTTTTAATGTCCTTGATCGGGACGACGCGGCCAACCAGCCCAAGCACCTTGGGAATGGCCTCCGACCGCTGCTCCCGTGGTTCCCGGAAACGCTCAGGATCGATCCCGTTCGGGATAATGCAGGTTTTTTCCGGCGAAGCCCCGTCCTGGTGCTGGCGAGCCTGGTTACCGGAATACAGCGAGACAATGCTGTCGGCCTTCTGGTAAGCCAGCCTTCCCACCACCTCGAAGAAGCGTATCCAGAGACGCCGGATATAGCCCAACTGGTCGTTAAGTGCCGCACTCACCTGGTCCTCCGGATCGTCAATCCATTGTGCCTGGGATAGATCGATCTTTCGTTCTTTGGTGTAAATGCCATGCTCACTGATCAGGTAAGGTATACGGTATCGGTCGCTCACCATTGCACCGAGCAGACCGGCATACCCGGTTGAGATAGAGTGCACCATCTTTACCCTGGGCATGTTCTTCGCAATCTCTGCCAGCGTAAACAGCGGCGCGTGCATCGTCCGGATCGTCCAGAAATAGTCAACAAAAGAGGGTTCGGTGCAGTAGGCACGGAAACTGTCTTCAATGACCTGCCAGCTCTCCCGGCTGTACAAAAAATCCTTGCGGGTAATCCCCCCGGTCTCACCCAGGTCTCTGAATACCTGCGTGAGCACCTCCTCGGGCACCGCCTCATTGGCCTTGAAACTCTCGTGCAGCCGCCGCTGACTCTGGAAGGCCCGCTTGTTTCCGTCCCTCGGCCTCGGCTTTTCCCGAACCTGGGTGTCCATCAGGTAGTGGCACTCCAGATGGGTGACATTATCCGGCAGGGTGTATTGCTGCTTTCCGTAATGGCTGGGATCGCCCCCCAGAAAAACCAGGGCAAACCGGTATTCCGGAAGTCCCGAGATCATCTGGTGTACCCAGGAAGACACGCCTCCCCGTATAAACGGATAGGTGCCTTCCAACAGCAATGCGATGTCCGCGATATACGGCTGCTTTCGTTTGAACAAACTCATAACCAGGCTTCAAGAAGAGGAGTGATCGCCGGATGATTGTGACCATGGGCGCACCGGGCCAGATAGAACCTGACCCGCTGGTAGTCCCTGGCCAGAAACGCGATTTCAGCAAGATAAGGCAGGATGTGTTCCTGACGGGCGCCATTATCAATAGCCAATTCGAAGGCATCACGTGCTTCTTCGGGCCGCCCCAACGCCAGTTCCACCCGCCCCAGGAGCTGCCAGTCCGAGGGCTCGTCATAGGTGGCAACCAGTTTCACCAGGAGGTCCCGCGACTTTTCGAGGTAGTACTGCCTGAGACTGCCCTGAGCCAATCCAAGATAGGCGGTTTCCCACCAGGTTTGTGCCAGGCGGCGATTCATGCGCTCGAGCGATTTCGGGTCAGCGGCTTCCGTCACCTGGCTCTGCAGGCGCTCAGCCTCCTGCACCAGCGCCTTTTCCTTCTGCTCCAGCATGGAATACGCCAGCAGCCGGACATCATCAACGGGATCCTTGAGTGCCTCCCGAAGAATATCAACTCCCTCCCGGCCCTCCATCTGTCGGCTGGCCAACAAAGCTTTCAGGCGTTTACCCGGATCACTCGCCTCTCTCAGAACCTGGCGCAAACCACCCTCGGTATAGACAACCTGACTGCCCATATCGGTCGGCCGGAAAGGCAGCTCGGGAATGGGCACCTGCTGCCACGGGAGTTCCCGGTTCGAGCGCGGGAGATACAGCGCGAGCAGAATGCCGACAAACACGCCAAGACTGCCCACCAGAGGAATCGCAAACTGCAGCGAAAACAGAAAGACTGCAGGCCGCCAGCGCTGTTTTCGGTAACGTTGAGGCATGAGGACCAGCAGAGCAAGCGTAAACACCACGCAGGACAACGCATGGGCAACGACATAACCACCCACTGCCCGAACCGAATCCTCACCGGTAAACAGTGCAACCGCACCGCCCAATTCTGAGACCAGTCCAAACGGTAACAACCAGTAGCTAGTCAATCGCGCCACCTTCGCGAGCCAGCCACTCGGCGACCTGGGCTTCCGTCTTTACCACCAGTGACTGCTGACTGGCAAAATCCCACAGTGAACGGCCCGCATTTTCCCGGATATCCAGTTCCAGTCGGTGCAGATACCCGGCAAGCCCCAATTCATCGGTCAGTGGCATCAACAGGACCACGCTGGGGCTCTCGTTCGCTCGGTTAACGGCAATCACATCAAGCCCCCGCAGCAAGCCGGTCATCCTGTCCGCGAGGGTTGCCAGATCCTGCTCGTTCACCTGCAGCTTAAGCAGCACGGAAGGCAAGCCAAAGGCCTCTGCATCTCTAGCTGCGCGACGCGCCTGGGAACACAGGCTCTGCCACTCATGAGAACCTGCCATCGTCTGATCCCGTTGGCACAGCATATCCGCCATATGCCCGGCAAGAATCGCCATCAAACGAAGCGTCCGGTTCTGGAAACTGAAGAATGGAATGGACTCCACCACACAGAGTGCCACCAGGTCATCGGTAGAACTAATGAGAGGGATCACAACCAGCAGATCAGTATCCAGTTTTTTCAGGTGTTTGCGGAACTCTGTCTGCACCGACACCAGTGTTCTTTCCTGCATGGCATATCGAATCAGCGGATCGGACTCCGAAACCGCCTCATAGTCACCAACCGTTGCCAGCGCCTTCGGTTCAATGTTTCGGTTTCCTTCCACTGCCAGTATGGCGGCCGTCTGGAGCTGGCCGTATCGAGCCAGAACCCGCAACATCAGGGCCGCGCTTTCTTCATTCAAACCCTCGGAGCGGGTCTGGGACAGTTCGCCATACAGTCGTCTCAGCGCTTCCCGCAGGCTGCCGGAGCTCCCGGCTAACTGTTGCTCGAGACGATCATGGGACACCTTCATCAGGTAGAAGTTGCGGGTAAATTCTTCCAGGCGCTGGAGACTGTATTCGTTAACTGCGTTGGCCCGGCGCAATTGACGTTCCCAGTAGTCCCGAAACTCCCCGGCCAGCAGCCCACATGCCAGCATGCCGGCGGCCCATCCCCACGGGTAGGCCGTGGCAGCGGCCTTGTCATAGTGCCACCCGGCCACAAGCAGCACCAACAGACTCGACATCAGAGCCGGGAAAAAGCCGTAGCGCAGGCCGATCAACAAGGGCGCCAGAACCGGCCACGCAAACGTATTGCCAACGTGGAGCGGGTCGTCAGGTCGCAGCCAGAAGCCTGCCGCGAGAAACAGGCCTGAGACCAGAACGACTTCCAGCCATTTCAGCCAGCCATGCACCTCGGTGGCGGGCCCCGATTGTGCCACTGTCGTAGTTGCCCGGGTGTCCTGCATCAGTATCAGTCTTCGCCGCGAACCAAAGGCATGGCATCAATGAGATCCTGAAGCACCTCACGCCCAACCGTTCCGAGACTCTCCCGCCCCCATCCCGTGCGAGCTGCTGTTCCGGACCAGACGATAGCGTTACTGCCAGAGCGTCTGACAATCATTGTCACGCCAACCGCGGGTTCGCTGTCGAAACCCGCCTTATAACGCCATTCTTCCACCGTTCCCGTGACGATAAGATCAGCCCCGTCCCGATCCGCCATGTCCATCGCTTCAGCCTGACGAGCCTGACTCTCATACATCAGTGGGTTCTGGTCTTCGGGCAAGTACAGCTCTACCCGGCCAGCCCCCTCCGCCCGCAGAATGGCAACCGCGATACTGGCGGCCCGGTCACCAGCCTGAGGGGTCTCCGAGAGATTAACAAAAGGCACAACCGCCACTTGCTCCGCCAGGCTGACAGGCGTGTCACCCGATTCCGTGATCAGGGTAGAACAACCGCTCAGGGCGACAAACAGTAGCCCCAGCAGCAGAGGTCGAAAAAGAATCATCGGTTTTCTCCCGCAGTTTTGAAAAACAAGGTATAGGTAACACGTGCGTCCAGCGAGCTGGCTCCACTCAGACTATCCGACGCATAACCGGCAGATAGCGCGATCTCGTCATCCCCGAATAGCGACCAGCTTACACCGCCGCCAAGCCCGTACTCGACGGTATCGGTGGAAAGAACATAGCCGGTGTTCACATCCAGGAACCAGCCTGGCTGAGCCTGTTGCTCGAGCAACGAGTGAGGTGAATGCTCTTGCCACCGCATACCGACAGACACGCGCTCGTAGTGTTCGGTGAGCAATTCACCGGTCTGGAGTGGTCGTTCAAACAGCGATTGCACTGCGCCTTCCAGGCGCTCTAGTCGATTCAGATCCTGCAACACATATTCCGCCCGTACACTCCAGTCCGGATAACGGCGAGCCACGAGATGACTACCGAACACCTCGAGCCGTTGTCCCTCCGCCACACTGCTTTGTGAACCGGCATCAAATGACAGTGATGCTAATCGCGCCCCAACGGTTGTTCGGCTGTCTGGCTGGTAAAGGCCCTCAAACGAAGTGCTGTCCCTGGAAACCAGCCACCAGGCTTCTGCCGAATCGGTCGAGCGCTCTCCCGAATGATACCCCACTGCCATCTGCCACCGGCCCAGTGGTTGGAACCGGGCCTCAAACCTGGTACTCAGTTCATCGCCGTCAAGACGCCCCACGTGCCCAAGCCCAGCCGTAAACAACCAATCTGTGGCGTTATTCTGAAGTTCAATCATGGCCTCGCTGGACGGTTCGGGAGCCTTCGTGAATCTCGTGTCGTCGCTGGTATCAACGCGGGCCGCTCGCCCGGTCAGCCGATAGCGTTCCGAACTGTAGTCCCACGCGCCGAACCAATGATTCACAGCCATGTCGCTGATGCGCTCCTGCTGCCAGCCCAACTGGGCAGCACGGTTCTCGGAACCAAACACCGGTTGCGCCCTGTATCCGGAGGACAACTCATCAGGGCTTCTTTGCCGTGACGGGGTTCTTTGCTCGACGCGTCGAGGAACCTGTCGAGCGGCGAGACGTCTGAGATGAAAAGCACTCGCCTGATCGCCAAGACTCTGGGCGAGCCCCGCCTGCTCCTCAAGGGCGCGGGGCTCAACGGCATTCTCCGTTCGCCACTTCTGTAACCAGTACCTGGACCGCTTATCCTGCCCAAGTGCCGAGTATCCATACGCAAGCAACGCATACTGTCGCTGCCCGGATTGCGATGACAGTTCTGTCAGAATGGCATTCAGCTTATCGCTCTTGCGCTGAGGTTCTGCCACCAGCAGCCAGCCCCACGCGCTGAGGATGTCCTCGCTTCCAGGATTCAGACGCAGCGCCTGTCGATAGGCCTTCTCTGCGTCACCAGCCTTGCCCCGCTGCTCAAACAGTCGCCCCCGGAATGTCCAGTAAAGGCCATCCTGACGGTGGGCCGGGTCTGACCGCCACTGTGCCAGCGTACGCTCCAACGCCTCCCACTGCCCCGTATTCGCCTGTGCATCGGCAAGAATGGGAATGTAACGGGCATTCCCGGTACGTTGAAACCGGTAACGGGCGAGTTCCGCAACACGCTCATAATCCCCGAACTGCGCGGCCAGGCCGATCAGCCGATCCGCCACACCAGGTCCATGCTGCCGCCAGGAACCAGCCATCAATTGCGAATACTCAGCCCGAATCTTGTCGACATCCCCCAGCATAGTCAGAAGATCCAGCCGCATCAGCTCTGCCTCTGCAGCGAAATCCGGATTCTGGAACGATACCGACAGGGTTTCGAACGCCCGCTCTACGCGCCGGGTTCGCCAATACAGATTGGCCAGAACCAATCGATCTCCCTCACTGAGCACATCCTGCCGCTCAAACAGGGCAATGGCGTCGAGATAACGATTGTTGTTGACGTACAACTGATACAGGCGGTCCTTGAACCCGGCGACGGAGGGATGCTTTCGCTGTCCCTCCTCAAGAACCGCAACTGCCTTGTCCAGCTCCACCGCTCTGGTATAGGCATCACCAAGCACAAGGTAACCATCGGCCCCAAGCTCACCTCTTGCCCTCGCCGTCTCGAGAGTTTTCACCAGTTCAGGCCAACGAAACAGTTCCTGAGCAAGCGCTGTTGCGCGCTGCAGTGCCTCGGGGTGACCGGCAGAAAGATAAAGCGACTGCCAGCGGGCCAGGGCTTTCTCCGGCTGCCCTCGCCACTCCCACACCCTTGCGGCCCAGATTCGATCCTCAACCACGGCCGCCGGCATCCCGGCAACGCGCTCAGCCGTCATTGCCACCTGGGCCAGATCTCCCTGGCCCAACTGCAGGGCTCGCAAACGACGGAGTTCGGTGATATCGGCCGTATACTGTCGCATCAACGACTCTAGCCATTGTCGTTCGAGAACGTCTTTGCCCGCCAATCGGGCCAACTGAATGGCCTCTTGCAGTCCCTCGGCTCCGGGAGACATCAGATTCCGGGCCTGAAAGGTATCCAGCGCGCGGACGGGTTGACCTGAGGCAAGGTATAGTCGCACCAGTTCCCTGGCCGCTTTGTCCTGCTCCTCAGCGGGTAGCTGGTCGATAATCCCGGCAAGGGTTTCCGCAGCGTCTGCCGGGTTCCCGGCAGCGACCTGAGCATGTCCTAGCGACATCACTAACCACAACCGGTCTTGCCCCTCCGATGATGAGATCAACGTCGGCAGCAAACTCAATTGCTCATCCGGCGTGAGCCAACCTAGCACCGTCTCTACGCTTCTGTGTACTCGGGGATGGGCACCTGCGCCCCCAGTCAGCCGCTCAACCAGAACCAGCAGGTCAGCCTTTCGCTCAGCGCGGGTATGTTCATCAGTCGCAGCCGCCAGTTTCTGAATGGCCAATGTCAAGGCCAGCTCCACGGCTTTCGGCGACACTGTCGGCTCATGGAGCAAGGGGCTCAACGTTGCCATGGCCTGTTCGGATTCACCAACATCCGATTGCATCTGTGCAAGCCGATAGCGCAACTCTTTATTATCGGAATCAGAATTCAGCAACACGGTGAGGTAAGCCAGGGAGAGCGCATCCGGCTTCTCAAGGCTGCCGATCTGGTCAAAAAACGCCTCCCTCGGGTGTACTACGTACAGCAACGCAATGGCCAGCACGCCCATCACCGCCAACGCCTGAACCCCGAACAGATTGGGACGGGAAGAGCTTCGCCTCACTCAACTACACTCCACCACAACGTTCGACACCGCTTTACCGGACAACCTGAAAGCAACCGGGCTCAGGCGGGTGGCCGGGTGATCACTTACCACTCGACAGGATTCAGCGCCACCAAAACGGAACTCCACCGGCACATGGCCATTTGCCGAGACAGTAACGCGCGAAGTCGCCCCGGAAACCTGCTCGCGCTCCCAACGCGTCAACCTGGCGTTGGCAGACTCCAGATATACTCCCTGAGGGGCGACCTCACTCACCGCCAGCGCTGCGCCGGGGCCTGTGAGGTGAACGTAATGTCTCTGACCATGCCTGATGAAGCCGGCAACTCCGGTGCTATTTTTCATATCCGGATACAGAGAATCGGGCAGTGTTACGGTCGCTGGCGTGTACACCCCTTTCCAGCGGTATACGCCATCGTCATCCCTGGTCATAACGCTGTAATAGCGGGCCTGGACCCGCGTTGCGTATTCGCTCAGGTATAGCGGTGAATTTGGTTTGTCCAGCGCATGCTGATAGACCTCATGAAGCGCCTTGATCGACTCCGGGTAGGTGCCGGAGTAAAAGTGATAATAGATCCCGCTGGGTTTCAACCGGTATGGGGCATCCAGCAGGTCGAAGCTCTCCCGGGCGTTACGATAACCATAGAACGGGCCTGTCCAGAGATCGGTGTAGACATTTTCGTTCAGCACGGGCGCATGAACCTGTAGCTCATCCCCCACCAGACGGGCATCCGGCCAGACCGCCGCGAGGGTAGAATCATATTTCAACGGCCGTGTATTGCCACCGTTGACGTTGACCAGCCCCAACTCCCTCACCATTCGCAACGCCGTTTTACCGGGCCGGGCATCACCACTCCACAGAAAGACACGAACCGCTTTATCGTCCGGGGTCAGCTCGTTAACAAAGGCCACCGAACCCGGGATTTCCCTTTTCAGATCCGGTTCGTAACCCGGCACTTCCGTGGCATATCCGTAGGCGGCCTGCTCGGCCGTCGGCGCTTCCCCACCCTCCATCATGCGCCAGAAAAACGGGTGACTGAACGTATGAGAGGCCACCTCGACATTCGGCTCCCGGAAGATCTGCCGCGTAGTCTCCAACGCCTCCCGACTCTCTGCCGGATAGACCCCGCGCTCCGAGACTTCCGCTTCGATGACGGAAACCGTATGGGGGATGGGATAGTGGCGGATGATCTTGTCCAGGATCACCTTGATGGCTTGCGGGGTTCCAGGCAGGTTAGCCCGGGAAACCGCTCCATCGCCGTCGATGTGAGCCGTGATGATGCGTCGCCCGGCTTCCGTCGTTGCATCCACGCCAGGATGACTCTCCGGCTTCAATGCATCGGCCATAAACCGTACCGGGTCAAACAGCCAATACGCTGCATTGTCTGGCCCTGGCTCAAACAAAAACGGACTCAGCGCGACGCCCCCTTCCGGGCGAATAAATACCGGGGAGTAGGATCGCGCGTTCTTGTCCTCAATCAGAATCCACGGCTCATAGGTATCCATGGCGGGCGGCATCGCCAGAGGAACCCGCGCCGGCAGACGGCTACCTTCAAACCTGCCAACCGTCTCCTGAAGTGCAGAAACCTGCAGCATCCCCTCCGGGACCCGCATGCGCTGGCCAGAAACGAGTCGCTGACAGGCAGGAGCTGCGGGCATTAACCCCATTAAAACCAACGGCAACTGGTCTTGAACGCTATTACCCAGCCACTGACACAGCCGGCTATGAGCCGTGCCCGCTTCCCACCAGACAACCACGCCGTGATACCGGTCGAGCACGGGTTCGGATAAGGGAGGTTCCAGAGCAGAGCGGTATACCGGTACAAACCCGAGGTATTCCAGAACAACGCCCAAACGGCTGTGGGCCTGACTCTGATCCGCTTGCTGCGGCGGCAGGTCATGCAACACCAGCACTTGTCGGCGTATCGTCTCTGGCGACGTCGGGCCTAATCGATCCAGCGCCTGGTTGCTGACCACCGGCAAAAGGCCCCGATCGCGAAGACGATGGGCCGTTTTTTGAGCCAACTGTGGCGTCGCTGTGTAATCAATGGCAATAACGGGCTTTTCGGGATATCGAGCCGACCACTCGGCAATACGAGCATCCAGCCATTCCCGATGTTCCTCAGGAACCGGCCGATAGCGACCCGACTCTGGATCAAAGCCCTCGAAGTAGGACTCGAACGCCAGCGCATCCACCTGATCAAGCGCCCGGACCGGCAGATGAAAGCCGCGGTTAATAATCATGACAGCTTCAGGGTACCTATCTCGGATATCGGCAATCAGATCAGCCTGCGCTTGCGCGAAGCTCAATGCGTCTACCTTGCCGGCTTCCACCATCAGGTGACTATCGAGCGTGTCGAGAAAAACCCCTTCAAAGCCTCGCGTCAACGCCGGCACAACGCGCTTATCCACGAGAAACCGCCGGACTTCGGGTTTGCGGATATCCAGAATCACGCTCCCCCAGGCCTTGTTGCGACCAACGATCCAGGCCGGATCTACTTGCGGGAAAAGCGCGTGAGATTTGGCAATCTCGTCAACCGCAACGTACGCCAGGGGCGCAGTCCCTCCCCGGGAAAGCAGAGACAGCCGGGCATCTGTGGCCTGATCCGGTTGCAACACCAGCCAGTCGTAGGCAAACAGTGGCCCTATCGGTGACTCGTGGCCATAGTAAAATCCAACATTTCTCGGACTCTCGGCGGATAAAACCGGCACATGGAAAAGGAGTGAAAGAACCGTCAGAACTCTGAAAAACGTCATGGAGGCAGCGCAACCAACAAGCCAAACAGGCAGCGAAGAAAGAAGGTGCCTAGGGTACCATGGGCTTGACAAAGGTCATACATCAAACGGCCAAAAAATGATCACTGAGGTGGACCCAATCAGTTGGACAACCTGATGGTGTCCCTAAGCTATGATCCGGTTGTTTCCCTGGCTCAGGCTGCCAGAGATATGGGTTGCCCGTAGTACACCTCATCGGGTGTTTGGTAATCAAGGGTTTGGTGG
>NZ_DIHV01000136.1:0-10264 GCF_002420325.1 Marinobacter sp. UBA5687 | reverse complement strand
TCTTTGGCCTGACGCTCCTCCCGCTCCTTCTGTTGCTGTTCCAGGAACTCCGTCATTTTCTGCTGCCGGTCACGGGCTGTGGCATCAGCCTGGGCCGGCGCTGCATTGACGCGCACCTCCTTGGAACTGGCCTTCGCCGGGGGGCGATCGCCGAAATGGGTCTGACCGTTGGCATCTGTCCACTGATAGACGGCAGCGTGAGAAAACGGACCAAGGGATAGCAGAAATAAAGAGATGAGAAGCTTGCGTATCATAACTGAATTCCTTTTCGAATAATGCTTTGGACAACTTTCGAAGGAGTAGTCTACCCGATGATGGATTTGGGAACTTTGACCGGGTAGTCACAAGCGCCGTCCTACCTGGTTGGCCATGGCCGCCCCCGGTTCACAAGTCAGGACGCATAACTCAGCTTTTCCGCCATCAGGTCGGGCCTGCGTGTGGTATCGATGATGGAGACATCGGTAAACATGTCGTCCACTTTCTGCTTGAAGGTTTTATCATCCATATCCCGCCAGTAACGTGACGGACGGCCCGTCGCCTGGTCGTGCTCTGCGGTGGTCGGGTCAAGGTGTCGATACTGCTCCAGTAAGGGCAGTTCCGGCAGCGGCCTGGTAATGTCCATGTAGTTCTGGATGAAATCCCAGTAGGCGTAACACATGGTGGGGCTGCCATGGGCGCCGAGAAGATCGCCAACGGTAACATCAAGTTTGCTGTATCGGTGAGAGAGCATCAGATCAAACAAACTACCGAAACGGTCCACCCTCGCACAGCACCAGGCATCGAACTCGTAGAAAGGTTTTTCAACCACTACCGGAGGCTTTCTGGGAAGAAAAGGAAACTTTTTCGGGTATTGCCAGACCTTGATCATGCCGGTGCGACGGTTGAATTCCCATTCGGGGCCTCGGCCATTCCGTAAAAGCCATGTCGGGAAGAGGCGGAAGACCAGATCTGCGATCAAAATGAGAATCCAGCCACCTCCCAGCATGATAAATTCAAATAAACCAAGACTTTGTATGTACTCGGAATAGTTTCTACTAATGGACGTGAACAACGGCGATATCAAAATCAATGTTATCAAATATCCGGGAGAAACAATGTATGCCCAAATCTTACCCGCAATACTCATCATGTCGAAAAAGCGCGCCTGAAAAGCCAATGGTGCATGCCGGAAGCACTCATGATTATTCTCAACGTGAAGTCCGTACTTCTCTGCCAGATCCTCTTTTTTCTCCAGTCGCCGCAACTTCTTGGGCGGGTCTCTTGAAATAAAGGTGGGCGGCATTACTTCTCGGGTATTACCCCACGGCAAACGTAAGCTGGCTGAGCGATCTAATCCGGTTCGGTTTAGTTCCTGAGTTTGATTGCTTTGCTCGGGAATCGCGTCAGGGCGATAAGCATAGGAGCAGTAATAACTCGTCAAGGTGGAACCCGCGAGTTTGCTACGGCCTTTGAATCCGGGCTCAGAGACATTAAATTCCTCCCGGGGTGAGTGTAGGCTCATATCCATATAGTTCTTGTTGCGCAACGTGATACGCAGGCTTGGAAACCGCCACTTACTAATCTGAAGGAACACTCCGGATGGGCTCTTTCTTCAATCCGGATTTTGCTCGACGCTGACGAGATTGTCGTGAACCACGGCCATAGGCCAACATATCTTCCGGCGTCATGTGCGCATATCGCACTTTCCTGGCCATCAAGTTTGGGCGTTGTTCGGTGTTGATGCGCAGAACCCGACCAAGCATCTCGTCCTCTTTTTGTTGGAAGGTTTTGTCATCCATGTCCCGCCAATAACGTTCCGGACGGCCCGCCTCTCTATCATGTTCGGCGGTCACAGGATCCTTGTGTCGATGGGGCTCCAGCACTGGGAATTCAGGTAATGGCTGCGTCACATCCATATAGTTTTGGAGGAAATCCCAGAGTGCGTAGCATGGACGAGGAGATTGGTGCCAACCTAACAGGATGTCTCCGATATGAACCTTGAGCTTGCTGTATCGGTGACACAAGATGAAGTCAAACCTGGGCCCATACTGTGTCGCACCGCCGGCCACCCAGCCATCAAATTCATAAAACGGAGTCTCAGTGACGGTCTCCTGATAGTTCCAGAACAACGGAATTCTGCGTCTATAGTGCCAAATACGAACCACTCCCGTTCGACGGTTAAGTTCCCATTCAGGACCGCGCCCGGCTTTCACGCACCAACGAGGAAAGAATGTAAAAGCGACGGTGGAGGATAGCCACATAGCTGCTGGTATGCCGCTCAAGGCAATGATAAACGGCCAAACATCGTTTAGGGCGGCCACAAAAGATGAATCAGTGAGGTAAATATGCATCAGGTAAGTAACAAGCCCAAGAGGTAAACTCACCCAAAAGAACGCTTTTCCGTAAAGCTCAAACGCGTTAACCACTTTTGATCGGAAAGCTAAAGGTGCATAGCAAATACTCTCATGATCCAGCTGTCCCTGGTCACCAGCTTCAGCAAGCAGATCTTCTCTCTCTTCAATTCTCCGAAGAGCCTCTGGTCGCCAACGAGCAAATAGGTTTGACGGCATCAAATCCTGCGTGGTACCCCAAGGCAGTCTAAAGCCAGCCGAGCGACCCGGCGTCGAGTGATTCGAATTCTGTTGCTGAACGGGCTGGTCAGGAATCGACTGCGGACGATAGGCTGCAGGTCCATAGTATTGATCCGAATTGTTTGTTGAATCCGCTCCGCAATTCAAAATATCAAGCCTGCTTGTTTACCAAGACTGAACATGTATCGATTGACGGATCCCCCTGACCAATTGACCCGACCTGATCCGATGGCCACCGAACAAATTGCCCGCCCTCTTTCGCCACGCAAAGTTGCTCAAAAATCTCATTGTAGTCGCCCTCGTAGTTGTAAAGGTTGGTGGCAACAATGCCACCATCCCTGCGCTGTTTCGATATGAATCTGCCAGGCTTCGGGAGACGGTAATTGTGTCCGTCCTTCAAATAGATAATCAGTAGCGCAGATCGGGCGCCCTGCGAACTGGAACGCTTTTCCAGTTTAAGTTGAGCAATATCCCGCCAGGCGATTTCCTTTAACGGGCAGTCATCGACTCGCAAGAATTGAGGAGTCACTTCAACCATGTGATTGATGTTTCCGAAATCCAGCCGCAGATACCCCCAAAAAACAAAGCTCGTGAAGATAATAAAGATGATTGCCGGTACGACTGATGAGGTATCCAGGTAAAACCAGTAGGCGAGACCGCAGATCGTAGCGAACAGCAGTCCAGCCGTTTGGTACATTAATGCCCGGTCTTTCCGGTACACGTCATGTCTAACAACGGGAAGCTTGGTATACGTCGAATGCATGTTGGTCAATCCATTAACCAGGTAAGTGCTTGACAGTTTCAGTCAGCGCGCCGCCTTCATCTGATAACAATCGGTTCCCGCATCCGACAGCAGCCCATTAATCAATAAGACAATCAGGCTCGGAAACGACCTGTCCTTCGCTTTAGTGGCTGTTTTCCCTCGCGCCCCGCCTGCCATTCAGACACTGGTCCCATCTGGGTAAACTTCAGGCCACGCTCGTAAGCACGAGTGAGTTGCTGATTCAGACGCTGTAGTGCCTCGGATGGCTTGGCCCATTGCTCTTTTGGCAAAGGCGCGGACCAGGCTTTCAGTTCCTCGGGCAGGCTCTTCAGGGCCAGGGTCTTGATGCGGCGTTCGGTGATGATGTGAGCCAGGTAACGCTGGAAGAACCAGTCGCCCACCTTCTTGCTCAGCCAGGGCAACAGGGACATCTCTTTGCGGGCTTGTCTGCACTTGGCTTTGTAGTGGGCCAGGGTTTCGTCCTCTTTCGGATCCGGGCAGGCCTCGGGGCCGTTTTCCATAAACTGGCGAATACACTCCCACTGGGCCAGGCCGGCTGCTTCATGGCCGACGTTGATGCTGGCAGCGGCCAGGGCCGATTCCGGATCGTTGGGTTTCGGAATCGCCAGGGTGAGCACTGTGTGTGTAGCCATCAGGCCGGGGCCGATGTCCTGGCGGGTTTCGATGTAGGCGACCAGTTTCTCCCACGGGTAGATTTCGTAGACGAGTTTGGGGTCGTGTTTTTTCTTCAAGCGGAGGGCGAAGAAGAGGTAGGTGCCGATAACTAAAAGCTCTATTGCAAGCACAGCCAAGGCCCACATTATTATCGTATTGCGATACTCTTTTGTCGCATCCTCCAACATAAATGGCGCAAAAACAGCGACAATGGTGAATACAACCGTCACATAAGCCCATCCTTCTGCACTTTCATTCCAAAATGGCAGTTTGTATTCCTTTCCTCCCGTCCAGCGCGGCATGGCCACTTCCCGGCGATGCCGGTTCAGTCTCACCGGAGGCGTTTCTTTCACGGCTTTGTTACCCAGGAAATGCATGTAAAGACCCCAAGGGACCGTGATTAACATGTTCATCCCCCCCACAACACTGTACGGAATCCATGTCATTTGCCCATCCTGGAGATAGGCATCAACTGTGATAGCCGTAGCGAACAGCATCATTAAGATAAATAGGCTTAAAAACATCAACGCAAATTCGGCCCCAAACAACAGGTTGCCATGCTGCAAATCCAGCCAGCCCTCGGTTTTCCGTCGAATCCAAGCATTGACGTCTACCGCCCTTTCACCTGTCGTTGCCGGCTCCGGACTCAGAGCCAGTAACCGACCATCTTTAGTGGTTCGGCGCGCTCCGACTTCCCAGTCGGGCTCAGGCGATGTTTGAGTTGATGATGGGCTTTCGTTAGCTTTGGTCATAGTCAGGACTTAATGGGGTAGTTTACCGGGGCATGGTAGTTGATGATCAACGGGGTCAATCGAGTGTCGGGCCCATCCAGCGGTGTTATCGGCTGCCACTCTTTCGTTTCGTTAGCGCCTACCATCGGTAAATTACCCTGCTCGTGCAAGGTCAGCTTGTAATGGTACGCCTCGTCTGTCTCTGGCAACCAGTTGGGGGAGTTTGCAGCCTTGTAGCGAAAAGCCAAATAGAATCCATCGACCGCATCCAGGTCAGCTCCGGTCAGGGACAATTCAAGGGCAACGCCCGCCGCGCCCATGCTATTAGTAGTAATGGCCTGATTCCAGTAGTCGTGGTCTGGCTCCCAAGCCGTCCCTTCCTGCCGCAGGATCGCCCATTCCATGTTATCCGCTTCCAGCAAACTCAGTCCCGGTAATTCGATCCGGAATGCGCAGTAGCTCGTGCGCCCATCCAGAGCAGCCTGTTCCGCCTTCACCAACAAGTTTGGCCGGTAGATGGCCTTGGCCAGTTCGTGGCGTTGCTGATCCGTATCCCAACCTTTAGCGTCATTGCCCCAGGTACTCTGCTCACACCAGCGCTGCACGTCCGTTCGCTTGAAATAACTTTTTACCCAGTTACCAATACAGACTAGGGCGGTGCCTATCCACAGGTAAACGTTCAACCCCCGGAACAAACCACCGGCCAGTGACAACATCCCCCGATTGACCGATTTCCAAGTGATGTCCGCAGAGGTCTTGCGGAGGACGTGATAGATGCCGGCTGATCCGGTTCGAGCCATTCGCCAGCTTCCCACAGTGAGCAATGTATCGCCAGCAAGAGTAATTCCACTCCCAACACGAACACCGTTATCGCTCTTGGGACTAATTAATTCAAGAAATTGCTTGGCGCCATCGGCTAGCGCTGAAAAGAACCCAGCCCAAGCGGCAATCGTGCCGCCCCATACATTCACCCGGGCCAACCGCATCAGAACCTCATCCGCCTGGGAGATGGCCTGGTAGTAATAATTCAGGCGGGCACTGCCGACGATCGTCAAAATACTGGCAGCCGCCCCGATTGTACCCGTTACGCCACCAAACATAGGCAGGAAGTTGTCGAAGGTTTTATCTTTTTGCCATTTACTAAACGCATCCCAAGCGCCAACTGCCCCAACCAATCCCATAAACGACACCAATCCCATGCCGCCAATGCGTTTTGGCAGATCCAACTTGTCCTGCCCAGGGGTCAGTATGCCCCGACCATAATCCATCATGCGGGTAAGCCCACCCCGCTCTCTCAAGCGCTTCAGTTCATCAACTTCAGATTGCACGGCACGGCCGTAGGCGGTCCTGGTCAACCCAGCAATCAGGAGAGCTCCGCTGTGGTTATCCCCCTCAACCGGGGACGTATCCATTAGTTGAAAACCTCGCTCACGGAGCTGATTGGTCAGATCTTGCTTTTGAGCTCGGATGGCTCGGATCTGTTCGTCGTACTCTCGTTTATATCGGCGACGGTCTCGGGTACTGGCCTCGCTATGCCGCTGCTGAAGGCGGTTTTCCTGCTCCAAAACCTCCTCACGCAATTTGGCCAGCCGTTCGATTTCCTTCACGAGAGATTCATGCCTGGTAAGGCTGTCAGCATCGGCAATCTCCAGATCAATCTGGTACAGCCTCTGGTTCTCGAAGACGTGGGCCCGCAGGCCAGGATCCATGCGCTCAAACACTTGCCTTAGACGGCCATGCAAATCGGCGGCATCCGCCGCTTGAACCAACTCGAATACCGCCAATCGCCCGGCAATGTTGAGCTGGGCCAAATGGTGGCTGAGTTGTGCGGCAGCGCCCTCTGAAAGAGATGGAAATTGCAAATGAGGGCTCCGCTCAACCAGCTGAACCCATTCCTTGTATGCCGCCGGAGCTTGCTTGGCGTCCATAATGGATTTCAGGCCGTCAATTACATCTTTTAACGTGCCGGGGATGATCTCGGGTTTCAGATCCAGCGAGATCAGATGCTGATGCCCGATCTCCTCAAAGTAGAATTGCTTCAGGAATGAAAAATCACCCGATGCTTGTGCCCACTCCGTGAGCACTGCAATCAGACCGTTGTCCATCTTCAGCAACGCCATGTAGCTGTCTTCCCTGTTCCGGTCATACAGATGACCATGAAGGTAGAAAGTGGCCAACAAAGATTGGATATCCGTGACTATCCGTCGTTTCTCTTCGGAGAATTTCGACAGGTGTTGCTGAGCCTGTTCCAGATAGGCATTCATGTCATCAAGCTTGACCAGATCCGAAATACCTTGCTCGCCACCAAAATCGGAGCCGTCAACAAGGTTGGACTGATAGTCCGACATGGACTCGACGATACTGAACAATTCGCGCTGCGACAGTCCCATGTCTGTTGCCAGCGCGTCAGCTGCGTTACGCACTCTGGTGACCCGCTCATGGTCGGACGGCATATAGCTATAGGTGCTGGGGCCGGCGACTTTTCGGGCGCTTTGCTGATACTCCGGGAAGTCTTCGATCAGTTCCTTCAACTGGACATGTTGGTCGCGGCTCCCCACAGCAACTTTTTCAAACAATGCCTTGGCATCTTCATCTTCGACCTGCTCCGAAAACGCGCGGGCCAACTCAGCGACTCGGTCGTCATCCAATCGAATCAGATCGCTGATGAAGCGCGCAGGATAGTATTTCGCGTCCTCTGCCTCTAACCATGCGTTATGGTTGGTATCCACAATGGCCCAGGCATCCAACAGGTCGTCAATGTGGCCCATAAAATCATCAACCACGAGATACGCATGGTCCAGATCATAAGCCGCCAATCGATGGGCGAACGGCTCAGAGCCGGTATCCAGCGTATTTTGGGTCCAGTACCAGGAGGGTAAATGGGTTTTCCCATCCATGGGCACGGTTTGAGTGTCCGGGTGGGTCAGTAGCGATTCCAGACTTGCCTGGCTCAACAACTGGGGCTTGCCGTTGATGGGGCAGTAACCCGACAAGCTCACTCGCTGCATCACCTGTTTACGGTAATCTTCCCAGCGAATAAGCATGCTGCACTTTTTCGCGGTCAGCTGAGTGGCCGAGAAAAACAAATCGACATGCCCACGGCGCGGCACCACGATAGCCGGTGTATCGGGGATTCCTGTACGCTGATCCTGAGAGGCTTCATTACCTTGCCATAAACGCTTGGTGACCGCGCCGCCGTCTTTGACTTCGTATTCATGCAGAATGTCAGGCGCATCCGAATGGAACAGGTAGAGGTAGCCATCCCGTATCTGGCGAATGCCAATCGGCTGAAATTCGAGGTTGAACCGCGGCTCCAATGAGGGGTGTTCCGCCGCCTCATCGGCATAAGCGTATCGTACCGGGATCAACTGAATATCCGCACGGGTCAAAGGGCAGGCGCCTTGAGCCGTGGTGCTTGCCAGGCTTGCGCGGTCGGCGGCTGCTATGGGGTTAGTAAGTTGCTTACCCATGAATCGGCTCTCCTTGCACTTGGGTTCCAGCAGAGGACATGGCGATCATCGCCGCTTCTCTGGCCTGGGCTTCTGCGGCCGTTCCTGGCCACCGATGAAAAAGGTCATAAATGCCAGGGGCTGCTGTATCCCATAGCGACAGCTCTCCCAGATAACCGTATACGGTACACCAGTGGAGCAAGGCCTGTAGCGATTCATAGCCATTGGCCAACGCCTGCTCCATGATGGTCCGAATATCCTTTATCAAAGCCTGCCTTAGGTTTGACGCCACTCTACTCGGGAAATAGGTCTCAAGGTGCTGCATCAATTTGACCAACGTTGCGCGTCGATCAGTGTCCGTTAAACCGCTGAGGGTGAGTTCTCCCAGTCGAAATGACGCACTACTCTCCACGTTCCGTCCAACGCCAACCTCCGGTAACCAGTCCGGGCGTATCTGAAGGTGCCAGCCATCCCATAAGGCGTCCGGGAGTTTTACCGCAGTATACGGAGACCAGTATTCGGGCACCCCACCATCACCGGAAGAAGCCAGCAGGACCCTTGCGACGGTGGGGTCGGCGAACCGCAACATGACGTTGTAGCCCAAGGGGTGGCGTACCGTGACAAACCGGCGTAGATGATCAGCTAACGCGTCCAACGATTCATCGCTGGCGATCGCGTAACCCCACTCTTGTGCTTTGCCTTCCAGAGACAGTTGTTCCAACAACGGGTGGCCCCGTTCGGTACGCACCAGCAACGGTGCAACATCGCGAATCGATGCCCATTCAGTGCCATCAAACAGATTGCGATAGTCCGGAGTGTCAACAAGCTCGTACAGCCAGCGTTCCGCCTCTGCGCGTTTGCTGCCATCAATCAGGACATAATTGAAATGCATGTCCTGAAGCTGAGCGCTGGTTTGTGAAGGTGCGTCGAAAACATCAAACATCGGACCCATCTCCCGATGTGCTCTCTCCTGACTGGCAAACAGAGGTCAGGGCTTTGCCTTCCTGCAGCGCGCGAATCTGGGCATCCGGTTGCGCATTGGTTCTCTGGCCGACCGTGGCCAGCGCAGCAGGCTCGGTATACGCACCACCGGCATCCACCAACCCCGGTATCTCCGGCACCTGCACCTTCTGCCCACTGCCTTTCCCTGCAGCCCCACCGGCGTTCATCTTGATACTTGCGCCTCCCATGGCCACGCCGCTGGGATCGATCTTCACGAAACTGCCACCGGCTTTCAGAGTGATTTCGGCGCCGGCTTCGATGACGGCTTTCTGGCCGGCTTTGATGTGCAGCTCGGTACCGGAATTACTGAGCCAGGCGGTGCCGGCTTTCAGGTGCAGAGTACCGGTGACATTGAAGCTGTGGTCTTTGCCGGTTTGCTCGCGCTTTTCGCCATCCACGGTGTGATGGCGGTTGCCTTTGGTGTGGCTGAAGCGGTTGTTCTCCACCGTCAGGTGGCTGTCGTTCTTGATGACTTCCGTGCGGTTGTGTTCGGTGAGCAGGTCCAGGTCTTTCTGGGCGTGCACGTAGATCTGTTCTTCGCCCGCTTCGTCTTCAAAGCGTAGCTCGTTGCTGCCCTCACCCTTGTGGGTTTTGGTCTTCAGGGTGGTGCGGGTTTTGTGCTCCGGCAGCGCGTACGGCGGTGTGTTGGTGGCGTGATAGGTTCTTCCGGTGATGATGGGCTGGTCCGGGTCGCCGTCCAGAAAGCTGACGATGACCTCGTGGCCGATTCTGGGCAGGGCCATGAAGCCGTATTGGCCGCCGGCCCAGCCCTGGGCCACGCGCAACCAGGCGCTGCTGTGTTCGTCGTTCTTTGAGTATCTATCCCACGGGAATCGTACTTTCACCCGGCCGTACTGGTCGCAGTGGATTTCTTCCCCGTCCGGGCCAGTGACCAGAGCCATCTGGGGGCCGTCCATCACGGGTTTGTGATTACACAGGGGGCGCCAGGTTTTGTCGGCCGGGATGGCGCTGAAGGTGTTGTGATAGCGGGTGGGCTCGCTGCCACCCTCTTCTTCCAGAGCCTGGGGCTGTTTGCCGGTGTGGGTGATGGCGGTGAGCAGCCATTCCCGGTTC
>NZ_DIHV01000062.1:542-11155 GCF_002420325.1 Marinobacter sp. UBA5687 | reverse complement strand
CTGCCCGCCACGAAGATCCGGATTTTCACCTTCCAGCCTCAGGCCGAGTGCCAGCTTGCCCTCTTCATCGTAGTCTATCGTGCTCTCCAGCACCGAATAGTGAAAGTTTTGCAAAGCTTGCACCACCAGCTCCATGGCATCGCTGCTGCCCAACATGGCCTGCAGGCGTTCTGCCGGCATGATAAGTTTGCCACCAGGCGATACCGCCCTTAGTGCGCCCTGGTCTACTCGCACACCAGCGTCGGTCACCGCGACCGGAATCCTGCCCGTTAATGAGCTAGTGCCGGAGAAGCCCTCTGCCGGATACACCTGCAGCAGTCGTTCCAGAGAAAGATCGTAGACATCAATGGGAACATGCCAGGGCCGATTCGAGAGATCCACAGTGCGCGGCGCTACGCGAAGCCGGCCACCCAGAAACTCGGCCGTTGCCTGCTGAACGGCAAGCTGCCCCCTGAGCGGCGCAGCCAGGTTGGCTTCGTAATCCGCCAGGAGCTGAATCGGCCCAATGCCGATTCCGGAGTCGATTTCGCCTATCCGGATGTCTCGCAGGGCGGCGGTTAATCTGTCCGCTTCCAGGGCAAACATCAGGCGTCCGTTCAGGTTGGTGACCGCCGTGCGGTCCATTACCCCGGAAACGTCAGCAAGGTCTAGCCAGGCATCCGCCGTCAGCGGTTCATTAGACTCCACCCCGAGATTTGCCTGAAGTGTCAGTTCACCGCTGTCCAGGGAGAGCAATTCCGGCCAGTGCAAGAGGGTGGCCGCCAGCGCTTCTCCTGCGTTCTGCGCAGCCATGGTCGTGCTGATGCCGGCAGTGAAGTTGCTCGCCGACCGGTTACGCAAGACGAGATTGGCTGTCAGGCCGGAGCTGGCATTCAGTTTTCCCGCCAGCTCCAGATCTGCCAGCGTTCCGCTCACCTCTCCCTCAAACCACCAGCGTTGGGGCTTCAGGCTCGGGTGGCGGATTTCCGCTACGTCGATGCGCACATTTCCGGAGATGCGGGTGCGTTCCGGCAAAGCACCCGGTGCGCCAAGGTTAACCGTTACCTCGGTATCCGCGAGATTCAGCTGGACATCAATTAACTCTCCGGGGGTGTTTCCGGATTGCCGGGCAATGCGGGCTATTGTCAGCCGGGAACCCGGGCGGAAGGTAACGTCAACCTGCTCATTACTTGCCTCAACGGAATTGACGATATCTGCGTGAATGCCAGTCGCTTTCCAGCCTGCTATTTCGTAATCGGGCAGGGCCAGGTCCATCCGGCCTTGCTGGAGAGTGAACGCCCATGGGGTGGCGTTTGCGGGCAAGCCGAAAGTCATCAGGGATAAAACACCTGTCAGCCCCATCAAACAACGCCAAAGACTTAACCATCGTGTGCTGGCTTGGTGATATGATCTTCGTCCATCGTGATAAACATCCCGACAACGCAAGGATCGCGTGATGAATTGCCTCAGAATAACCAACCTTGTTCTGTTCTCCCTTTTTCTGATTGCCCCATCCATCTCCGTGGGTGGATGGCTGAACCCTCACTATGAGGTCTATCCCGAGTGCACAGAGCCTGCCAAAGTAAATGGTCTCGACCTCCTGAAGCTAACCAAGGGAGGACAGCTGTTTATCGCCCTCGCCACTCCCGAGCTTGATGCAACAGAATCCATTATCGCCCGCCGCCACGGTTTCCGGGGGGTCATATTTGACCGTGACCTTTTCAATGATGAGCGCCCAATGCCCGCGGGGCAAATTCTCTTCACCGGAACAGTGGTTCGGCGCGACAGTAGTGTATTTGAGAGGGTCCTGGGCGGCTCTCCGGGAGATAGCTTCTATTATGTTGTGGAGCTGGCCTCAGGCCAGTACTTGCTCCACCCCGAATCCTTTGATGATTCAGGCTTACAGGTCTGCGATGAGCTACAGAGAGATATGGAGCAGGAATAAAACTCTTTAACCATCACCTCCCCCACAAGCGTGGTCAAGGAAAAACGCATTTCGGAAAACCCGCCTGACCACCTCCAGTTGGGCGTGTTAACATCCTTTGCTAACTTTTCAGATTTCCGGATTTTCATTCCATGTCGTCTCATCCCCTCCCCTCCAGTCTATCCCGCCGCTTCTGCGTCGCCCCCATGATGGACTGGACAACCCCGCACTTTCGTTACCTGGCCCGCATCCTCAGCAGGCGGGCCCTGCTTTATACAGAAATGGTCACCACAGGGGCGCTGATCCATGGCGATACCGAGCGCTTTCTGCGCCACGATGCCTCAGAATATCCACTGGCGCTTCAGCTTGGCGGCAGCGACGCTAACGAGTTGGCCCATTGCGCACGGCTGGCGCAACAGTTCGGGTTCAGCGAGGTTAACCTGAACGTGGGTTGCCCCAGCGACCGGGTGCAGAACAACATGATCGGCGCCTGTCTGATGGGCCATCCAGACAAGGTAGCAGAGGGCGTGGCCGCAATGATTGAGGCCACCGACCTTCCGGTTACGGTAAAGCACCGCATTGGTATCAACGGCCGGGAATCCTGGGACGAGCTGTGCGAGTTTATTGAAACCGTGGCCGCAGCCGGCTGCAAGACATTCATTGTGCATGCCCGTATTGCCGTTCTTGAAGGCTTGAGCCCGAAGGAAAACCGGGACATTCCGCCGCTCAAATACGACTGGGTGTATCGCCTGAAACAGGCCTATCCGCACCTGGAGATTATCATCAATGGCGGCATCAAAACCTTCGAGGACTGCCATGAGCATCTGGCCCACACCGATGGCGTGATGCTGGGGCGAGAGGCCTACCACAATCCCTGGTTGCTGGCCGAGGTAGACACTGAACTATTTGGTGAGCCACCGGCCGTTACCAGCCGCCATGAGGCCCTCCGGGCCATGTTCCCGTTCATTCAGCAGGAGCTGGACCGGGGCGCGTACCTCACCCACATTACCCGCCATATCATGGGCCTGTTCCTGGGGCAGCCGGGGGGACGGCAGTTCCGCCGTCATCTGAGTGAGAATGCCAACAAACCCGGCTCCGGGCTGGAAGTGGTCGAACAGGCGCTGGCGAAAGTCAGAGAACCGGAACCCAGTTTGGAAACCTGATCGCCACCATACCTTTTGTTGTCTTGTTACTGTCGTAAGCTGCCGTTATTGTAGGAGTTAAAAGGGCATTGTGGATGAATGCCCGGATAACACCGAACCATCGGGATGACAGGACGAATGAACAGCAAACTCGAACAGCTTAAAACCATGACCACGGTTGTGGCCGACACCGGCGATATTGATGCTATCCGGCAGTGGCGCCCGGAAGACGCCACCACCAACCCTTCCCTGCTGCTGAAGGCCGCGGCCTCAGAGGCGTATCGCCCCATGCTGGAAAAGGCCGTGGCCTATGCGGCCAAGCACGGTGGCTCGGATGCCGAACAACTTACGGTCGCAACCGACATGTTGGCAGTGCTGGCTGGCAAGGAAATTCTCGGGCTGATTCCGGGCGTGGTCTCCACCGAGGTAGATGCCCGGTTGTCCTTCGACACCTCCGCCACTCTGGAGCGTGCCCGCCGCCTGGTGGACTTTTACGACCGCCAGGGCGTGGACACTAACCGTGTTCTGATCAAGATTGCCTCCACCTGGGAGGGTATCCGTGCAGCAGAGCAGCTTGAGAAGGAAGGCATCCGCTGCAACCTGACGCTGCTTTTCTCTTTTGTGCAAGCAGTGGCGTGTGCCCAGGCCGGCGCCCATCTGATTTCACCGTTCGTGGGCCGTATCCTCGACTGGCACCTGGCCAGCTCCGGGCGCGACAGCTATCCGGCCGAGGAAGATCCTGGCGTACTTTCGGTTTCACGCATCTACAATTACTACAAGGCCAATGGCTTTAATACGGTGGTAATGGGTGCCAGCTTCCGCAACACCGGCGAAATCGAGATGCTGGCCGGCTGCGACCGGCTCACCATCAGTCCGGCACTGCTGCAGGAGCTCAAGGATGATCAGGGCACTCTGGCCAGGAAACTCAACCCGGAGACGGCTTCCTCGCCCGACAAGCCGGGGCAGATTAACGAGAAGCAGTTCCGCTGGGAATCCAACGAAGACGCCATGGCCACCGAGAAGCTGGCTGATGGCATTCGCCGTTTTGCGGCAGACCAGATCGAACTGGAGCACCGGGTTCGCCAGCTCGCGCAGGCGGCCTGACATTTGTTGAAACAAAGTAACTGACCATGATCGAACGCCTGAAGAAACTGTTTTCCGTTGCCGAGTCGGAACCGGTCAAGCCGGATGCACACCAGCTGGCCGTGGCGGCCACTGCCTTGATGGTGCAGCTGTCACGGGTGGATAACCAGGAAGATGAGCGAGAACTTAAGACCATTGTGGACTGCGCGGTTAAGGCTCATCAGATTACCCGGGAAGAGGCTGAGGAAATCCTGAACGATGCCCTGGCCCACGCCGAGGACGCCACGTCGTTGTATCAGTTTACCGGGCAGATTAACGATCATCTGGATCAGCAACAGAAGCAGTCCCTGTTGGAGAGTATCTGGCGGGTTGCCTTTGCCGACGGCCGTATCGACAAATACGAGGAACACCTTATTCGCCGCATGGCAGACCTGCTGCATCTTAATCATCGCGAGTTCATGCAGGCCCGGCACCGGGCGGAAGAATCCGCATCCTGATTCAAGGAGATTCCATGTTAGCCATTCTTCACCCCAACACCGCGCTCGATAGTGAAGCCTATCGCCAGACCATGGAATACCTGGAAAACCTTCCGGGCGTCAGCATCCGGGTACACGAAATTCAGGGTGCCAGCCAGCGACTGACCGAAATCTACCTGCTGGGCGACACCAAATCCCTGGAAAAAGCAGAAATTGAAGCCCTGCCGGCGGTGGAACGCGCCATCCGGATTTCCGAGGATTACCGGATTCTTGGGCGCCACAAGGATGACCAACGCCAGAGTGGGTTTACTTATAACGGCGTGGAGTTCAGCCAGAACAACCTGAACATTTTCGCCGGCCTTTGCGCGGTGGACGTACCCGAGCATGTGGAAATGATGCTGCAGGCGCTGGAAGACAACGGTGAGGTATGTACCCGAATGGGTGCCTACAAGCCGCGCACCAACCCTTACTCCTTCCAGGGCCACGGCAAGGGCTGCCTGCCCTGGGTGTTCGAGAAAGCAGGCAAGCATGGCATCAAGGTGATTGCCATGGAAATCACCCATGAAAGCCATATCGAGGAAATCGACACCTGCCTGGAAAAACTCGGCCGGCCAACCGGCGTGATGTTGCAGGTAGGCACCCGCAACACCCAGAACTTCGAGCTGCTCAAGGCCATTGGCCGGCAGAGCACCTACCCGGTGCTCCTGAAGCGTGGTTTCGGTATCACCCTGAACGAATCCCTGAATGCAGCCGAGTATCTGGCCAGCGAGGGCAACGCCAACGTCATTTTCTGTTTACGCGGTATGAAAACCGAGGCCGGCCTGCCCCACCGCAATATGGTGGACTTTGCCCATGTGCCTGCGGTCAAACGCCTGACCCGCATGCCGGTGTGTGTGGATCCGTCCCACTCCGTGGGCAGCCGGGACCAGTCACCGGATGGTATTCTTGATGTGATGCACGCAACCGCACAGGGCGTCGTTGCCGGTGCAAACATGGTGCTGGTGGACTTCCACCCGAAACCGGAGAAAGCTCTGGTAGACGGCCCTCAGGCGCTTCTGATGAACGAATTACCGGCCTACCTGGAAGATATTCGCCTGTGCCACGAGACCTGGAAGAAACGCCAGGCCATCTACCAACGCCTCAGGGAAACTACAGCAGAATGATCGTTTATGGTCACCGTGGAGCCAAAGGAGAGGCTCCAGAAAACACCATGCCTGGCTTCATCCATGCCCACCGGCATGGTATCCGGCATTTTGAGCTGGATCTGGTGCTGTCTAAAGACGGCATTCCTGTGCTGGTGCACGATCTGACCGTGGACCGCACCACCGGCCAGAAAGGCAGTGTCGGCAAGTATACCGCCGCCGAACTGGCCGAGATGGATGCGCGCCGCAATACCAGCTCATGGTCCCGGAAAACCGGCATTCCCTCGCTGGAGAATCTGCTCAATCAGTTTGATGACATTGAGCACCTTCAACTGGAAGTGAAAAAGGATACACGGCACAGGCTGAACATCCTGTGCAATCGCCTGACCGAGATCATCCAGCGCCGGGATTTGTACCAGACGGCCGCCATCACCTCTTCCGATCCCTGGTTTCTGCGAGAAATCCGGCGGCGCGACAAAAACATACGCATCGGCCTGGTAGCCGAGCGCAAGTTTCCCAAGCCACTGAACCTGGCCACCCGGCTGGGCTGCGAATATTTCTGTGTGAACTGGAAAATACTAACCAAAGGCATGGTCGAGACGGCACATCGGCGGAATATGCATGTCTCTACCTGGACGGTTAACCGTATCCACGACATGCTGCTTCTGGAAGAGATGGGGGTCGACAGTATTATCACCGATTACCCCACCAGCACCCGTATGTTTTTCGACAACCGGGCCAAGGCGGTGTTGAACCTGCCGATACGGGAAATCTCACCAGAGCCCGCCTGAAGCAGGGCTCTGGTGGGCAACGGTCTGATCAGAAGATTCGGTTCAGGCCGTTCAGGGCAGCTACCCGATAGGCTTCCGCCATGGTCGGGTAGTTGAAGGTGGTGTTGATAAAGTAGTTCAGGGAATTGGCTTCCCCTTCCTGGTTCATGATGGCCTGGCCGATGTGAACGATCTCGGCGGCCTGGTCACCAAAGCAGTGGATACCCAGAATTTCCCGGGTTTCCCGGTGGAACAGAATCTTCAGCATGCCCACGGCTTCACCGGTAATCTGCGCCCGCGCCAGATCCTTGAAGAACGCCTGGCCAACATCGTACGGCACCTTGGCCTCGGTCAGTTCCCGCTCGGTCTTACCAACAGAGCTGATTTCCGGGATGGTATAAATGCCGGTAGGCACGTCGTCCACAAAGCGGAAATACTCATCCTGAGTAATATCAGACGAAGCGGCTCGCCCCTGGTCGTAAGCGGCACTGGCCAGGCTTGGCCAGCCAATCACATCGCCGGCAGCATAGATATGCTCGACTTCCGTGCGGTAATGCTCGTCTACCGCCAGCTGGCCCCGGCTGTTCGGTGTCAGGCCCACGTTCTCAAGCCCCAGATTCTCGGTATTGCCGCTACGGCCATTACACCACAGGAAGGCATCGGCCCGAATCTTCTTGCCGGATTGCAGTGACAGTACAACGCCGTGATCGTCACCTTTCACGGATTCATACTGCTCATTGTGGCGAACCAATACACCGTTGTTACGCAGGTGGTAACTCAGGGCATCGGAAATTTCATCATCCAGGAACGACAGCAAGCGACTGCCCGGGTTGATCAGGTCTACCTTCACACCCAGTCCAGCAAAGATGGAGGCGTATTCCGACCCAATGACACCGGCACCGTAGATAATCAGGGTACGCGGGGTGTGGGACAGATTCAGAATGGAGTCTGAGTTGTAGATCCGATGATGACGGAAGTCGACATCGGGCGGCAGGTACGGGCGGGAACCGGTGGCAATGATGGCCTGCTTGAAATGGATGGTTTCCACGGACTTGTTGCCACGGATTTCCAACCGGTGCTTGTCGACAAATGCGGCACGGCCGTTGATAAGGTCTACCCGGTTACGGGAATAGAACTGAGTGCGCAGCTTCACCTGTTTGCCAATCACCTTCTGGGCGTTCTGCAATACCCGCGGAAAAGAGAACCAGCGCGGTTCACCAATGTCCCGGAACATCTGGTTGGTGTTGAAGGTGATGATTTGCTTGACCGAGTGACGCAGCGCCTTGGACGGAATGGTGCCCCAGTGGGTGCAGTTACCGCCAACCGTAGGCTTGTCTTCAATGATGGCGACGCGCCTGTTGTGCTTCGCCGCATTCATTGCCGCCCCTTCTCCCGAAGGACCGGCGCCAATAACCACCACGTCGTAATGATGCTCTGCCATGCGCGCACTGACTCCTTATCTACACTCTGAAAGCGTAGCTATAGTTATTAATGTATTGTTGGCCGGGAGCGGTTACTTGTCGCCCTTGGTGGCATCGTATGCCAGGTCTTCCGCTTTTACTGGCTCATCGGAGCCGCTCCGGCTCTCTTCGCATTTCTGGGTATTACCGCCGCAAATCTCACAGGAAGTACTGATTCCCAGAGCGCCAATACCACCGCAGGTTCCGCTGATCGGCTTTCGACCGAAAATCACACCGATCGACATACCGGCAATCAGCAGCACCACAATAAACAACACCAAAAGAAAGGTACCCATTACTGCCCTCCTTTACTGGACAAGGTAAGACGAGAACGCCGGTGTTTGGTGGGTTTCAAAGCCGTTGTCTCCCCTCACAATAAAAAATGCGGGAATGTTTTCACGGGTTGCCAGGCCCATGGCCTTGTCAAAACCCATCACATTAAAGCCGGTTGCCAAGGCATCTGCCGTCATACAGTCTTCTGCAATAACCGTAACCGATGCCAGTCGATGACCAATCGGCTTTCCCGTCTCAGGGTCTATTGTATGGGAGTACCGCTGGCCGTTCGATTCGTAATAGTTACGATAATCGCCGGACGTCGCCATGGCCTGAGCATCCAGCGCCACCACACTATTTACTGCCCGGCCCTGCTCTATCGGTTGCTCAATAGCCAGACGCCAGGCGGTACCGTCCGGCTTGCGTCCATTGGTACGCACTTCGCCGCCCACTTCCACAAGGTAAGCGCCAACACCTTCACTGTCGAGGTAACGGGCCACCGCATCCACGCCATAGCCCTTGGCAATACCCGACAGATCAATGTACTGGGGCTTCTCGCTGCGAATGGCACTGGCCAATTCATCGAACTCCAGGTGCTCCCAACCGGTGCCACCAAGTACGGTGTTCAGTTCATCGTCGGAGGGTATCTGTTCAGGCCGCGCCTTGGGCCCAAACCCCCAGAGATTCACTACCGGGCCAATGGTCACGTCGAACGCCCCACCCGTCAGTTCAGCAATCTCGACTGACCGCCGGATAACCTCGAACAATGCCGGCGAAAGCTCAATCCACTCCGACTGGTCCCGCAGACTGTTCAGTTGAGACAGCTCGGAATCCGGCTTCCAGGTCGACATGGCATTGTCCACCTGATCCAGCGTGCTCTCGATGCCCTTGGCCAGAGTCTGAAGCCGTTGCTCATCTTCTGGCAATACGACGTTAATGTGATAGGTCGTCCCGAAAATCCCGCCAGAGATCTCCCAGACTTTTTCTTCTTCCTGAAACGAACAACCCGCCAGGGTGGCCAGAGCCAGCGCCATAAAGACGCTGACCACGGCTACCCTGGCGGGTCGAAACATGCGGGATGTCATGCGGTCTGATTAACCTCCGAAGTCATCCAGCATGATGTTCTCGTCTTCTACACCAAGATCTTTCAACATCTTGATCACAGACGCGTTCATGATTGGGGGTCCACACATGTAGAACTCACAGTCTTCCGGAGCCGGATGGTCCTTCAGATAGTTTTCGTACAACACATTGTGGATAAAGCCGGTGGGGCCATCCCAATCGTCGCTCGGCAGCGGATCTGAAAGCGCAACATGCCACTCGAAGTTGTCGTTCTCGGCTGCCAGACCGTCGAAGTCTTCCACATAGAACATTTCGCGCACGCTACGGGCGCCGTACCAGAAGCTGATCTTACGCTTGGAGTTCAGACGCTTGAGCTGGTCAAAGATGTGAGAACGCATCGGTGCCATACCGGCGCCACCACCGATAAAGACCATTTCCGCA
Source organism: Marinobacter sp. UBA5687 (assembly GCF_002420325.1). Classification (NCBI taxonomy): domain Bacteria; kingdom Pseudomonadati; phylum Pseudomonadota; class Gammaproteobacteria; order Pseudomonadales; family Marinobacteraceae; genus Marinobacter; species Marinobacter sp. UBA5687. The sequence goes on along the minus strand of NZ_DIHV01000062.1, from coordinate 1,403 downwards.
TCGGTTTCCTTGGCGAAGAACTCACCAAACGGCCCCATGACGGTAACCTTGTCGCCCGGCTTCAGGTTAAACACGTAAGTGGACATGATGCCCGGCGGATGATCGGTGCCAGGAGGCGGCGTGGCAATACGGATGTTGAACTTGAGAAGACCTTTTTCTTCCGGGTAGTTCGCCATGGAATAGGCCCGGATGGTTTCTTCCTTGTTCACGCCCTTGTAGCGCCAGATATCGTGCTTGTCCCAGTCTTCGTGGAACTCTTCCTCGATGTTGAAATCCTTGAACGGAATTTCATACGGAGGACACTCCAGCTGCACGTAACCGCCAGCGCGGAAATCCACTTCCTCGCCTTCCGGCAGTTTCAGTACCAGTTCCTTGATGAAGGTGGCCACGTTGTGGTTGGAGATAACCTCACATTCCCACTTCTTCACACCGAAGAACTCTTCAGGCACTTCGATCTTCATGTCCTGCTTCACAGGAACCTGGCAAGACAGGCGCCAGCCTTCTTTTTCTTCACGATTAGTGAAGTGGGTCTTTTCCGTGGGCAGCATGGCGCCACCGCCGTCCAGAACCTTGCACTTGCACTGGGCACAGGTACCGCCACCGCCACAGGCAGAGGACAGGTAGATGCCGCTGTTGGCCAGAGTACCCAGCAGCTTACCGCCCGCGGCGGTCTTGAGCGTGTGCTCGGGGTCGTCGTTGATCTCAATGGTCACGTCACCGGTGCTTACCAGCTTGGAGCGGGCTGCGAGGATAACCGCAACCAGCGCCAGAACGATAACGGTGAACATGACCACGCCGAGAATAATTTCTGTATTCATGGTCTCGCCTTTTCGTTAAACCGAATCACCGGGTGAATTACAG
>NZ_DIHV01000062.1:0-216 GCF_002420325.1 Marinobacter sp. UBA5687 | reverse complement strand
GAGAACGACATGAAACCCAGTGACATCAGACCAACGGTAATGAAGGTGATGCCAAGGCCACGCAGTCCGTTCGGAACATCGCTGTACTTGAGCTTTTCACGGATACCCGCCAGAGCAATGATGGCCAGGGCCCAGCCAAGGCCGGCGCCGAAGCCATACACCACACTCTCGCCGAAGGTGTAGTCACGCTCCACCATGAACAGCGAGGCACCCAGA
>NZ_DIHV01000097.1:0-27958 GCF_002420325.1 Marinobacter sp. UBA5687 | reverse complement strand
CCCTGTTCCGGGATCGTCATCTGTGTGAACAACCTGCCCTTGGTGAACGAAGGTGAGGCCATCTACCACGTGGCGCGGTTTGATGAGTTGGGTGAGGCCGAGAAGGCCATGGATTACTTCCGCAGTTCCTTCGAGAGCGAGATGTCGGAAGAAGCGGTGGTGCCGGTACACCCCTGGGATGAACTTCAGAAATAACCGACTGTTGGAGCACGTATGATCTGGCACCAGAACACTATTGAGCTGGCCCCGCTGCCCAGGGGATTTAACCTGGTGACCAACGAAATCCTGGCCCAGGCGCCGGAACTGACTAACTGCGAAGTGGGGTTGCTGAATCTGTTCATTCAGCATACCTCCGCTTCTCTTGCCATCAATGAGAACGCCGACCCGGACGTGCGTGGCGATCTGGAGCGTCACTTCAATGTGATGGTGCCGGAACACGCCGACTATTACGAGCACACCCTGGAAGGCCCTGATGACACCACCTCCCACATCAAAAGCGTGATCATCGGGCCGTCGCTGACCATCCCCATCAGCCACGGCCATCTGGCTCTCGGTACCTGGCAGGGGATTTACCTTTGCGAACACCGGAATCACGCCGGTGGTCGTAAAATTGTGGCGACTTTGCAGGGGCGTTGGTGAGCTCTAGATCTGCCCGCCTACGCCTTTGAACTTCTCTACAAACGCCGAAACTTTTTCAAAAACGCTTTGTTTTTTGGTGAGGTATTGCGGATTCAACGGACTCATTTTCGGCAGAATGTTATTGAGCTCCGTGCCATTGTCGCTGGCATGCTCTCGTTTCAAAGACGTGGTGATGTAGCGCCTGGCCGCTTCCGCGTTAAGCTTTTCGGCCGTAATCAGTGCCTGCGCTTCTCGCTGCTGCTCAGCTCTTGCATAGGTGAAGAACGCGTCAATGACACTGGCCTTGTCAGGAATATCATCCAGATCTGCCTGGTTGATAAAGTCGACCACCAAACTCTCCTTGGCTCTATTACCAAGACTGGCCCGAATCAGGCGGCGCACTTCGTCAATAAGGTCTGACTTGCTTTTGGTTTTCTTGTTGTGCTCGAAGATCAGCTCGAGAATATAGTCGAGATTGATTTCCTGTGACTTGAGCAGATCTACCTCGAAGACCACATCATCCCAGTCGATGCTGGACTGGTTGTTATCGTTGCCGGCTTTTTCACGGCGCAACCAATCGCGAATGTCGTTGTAGGTGGAGCGATAATCTTGAATCTTGCGCTCGGAGGGTAATCGGATGTTCTGTAAGACGGCGAGATCGTCATCGCTTAGATAATGTTTCGCCTTGAATGCTTCCACTTCCGCAGGGTCACTGGTATCAATCGTTTGCAGGGCTTTTAGGCTGGCAAATTCATCGAAATTCTGCAGTATGTTTTCAACGCGCAGGTACTCGCCGAACAGCTTGGCAAACGCCTTCCTGTCCTTTTCTTTAACAATCTCATCCGGGGCGGGAAAGCGCTGTTCCAATTCTGCTACCACCGTCATGAAGCCACGTCGTGCTTCGCCGGTAACGAGATCGGTGAAGCCTTCCATGTATTCCTTGTAGCTTTTCTCCAGGACTACGTTCTTGGTGTTCTTGTCGCCAAACAGGGTGATGGCGTCAATGGTCGCCTTCTCCAGATCACGGAAGGTTACGATATTGCCAAAGGTTTTGGTGGCGTCATAAATCCGGTTGGTGCGCGAAAAGGCCTGGATCAGGCCATGGTAGCGCAGGTTCTTATCCACGAACAAGGTGTTGAGCACTGGCGCATCAAAGCCGGTCAGGAACATGCCCACTACAATTAACAGGTCGATGTCTCTGGATTTCACGCGCTTGGCCAAATCGCGGTAGTAGTTCTGGAAGCCGTTGCTGTCGACACTGAAGCTGGTTTTGAATAAAGCGTTGTAGTCGGCAATCGCGGCGTTTAAAAACTCCTTGGCGCTACTGTTCATAGCCGAGACTTCAAAACTCTCGTCAGCAATATCGCCAATGGCATCCTGTTCCTCGTTGGCGGCAAAGGAAAAAATGGTGGCAATCCTGAGCGGTTTATCATTCTCGGCTTGAAGTTGGTTCAGAGATTCATAATAGAGCTTTGCGGCGTCCACGCTGCTGACGGCAAACATGGCATTAAAGCCCATGGCGCCCGGTTGCAGGCGATGAGTCTTCTGTCGATAGTGATTCAGAATGTACTGCGACACTTCCCGGATACGTTCGGGGTGCAGCAAGGCCTGCCGATTTTCCGCTGCCGTCAGTTTTGTTTCGTCCTGCTCGGTTTCAATGACTTTGAACTGGGGGCGCACATCGTTGTAGTCCACCTTGAACTTGAGCACCTTTTCATCGCGAATGGCGTCGGTGATCACATAGGAGTGCAATTCACGACCAAACACGCTGGCGGTGGTTTCTGCACCGAGAGCGTTCTGGGGGAAAATGGGGGTACCGGTAAAGCCGAACTGATAGAACCGCTTGAACTTCTTCTTAAGGTTTTTCTGTGCTTCACCAAACTGGCTGCGGTGGCATTCGTCAAAAATAAAAACGACTTGCCTGGTGTATATTGGCAGGTCGTTTTCGCTCTTCATCAGGTTATTGAGCTTTTGAATGGTGGTGACGACGATCTTGTTATCTTCTTTGTCTAGATTGCGCTTCAGCCCTGCGGTGCTGTCCGAGCCGTTGACGCTATCGGGGGAGAACCGCTGGTACTCCTTCATGGTCTGGTAGTCCAGGTCTTTACGGTCCACAACAAAGAATACCTTGTCGATAACGTCCAGCTCGGTGGCCAGCCTTGCTGCTTTGAAGCTGGTCAACGTCTTGCCGGAGCCTGTGGTGTGCCAGACATAGCCGCCGCTTTCCGGCTTGCTCCAGTTCTTGCTCGCATGGGAACTTTTGATCTTCCACAGGATGCGTTCGGTCGCGGCAATCTGGTACGGGCGCATTACCAGAAGGGTGTTGCTGACATCAAACACCGAGTATTTCAACAGCACCTCCAGCAGAGTGTTTCTCTGAAAGAAGGTGGTGGTGAAATCTTTCAAATCTTTGATCAGGCTGTTGTCGGCCTTTGCCCAATGCATGGTGAAGTCAAAGTTGTTCTTGTCCCGCTGAGTGGTGTTGGCAAAGTAGCGTGTATCAGTTCCATTGGAAATCACAAATAGCTGGAGAAACTTGAACAGGGAATGCTCGCTGTTAAAACTCTCTTTGCTGTAGCGGTGCACCTGGTTAAAGGCCTCGCGAATGGCTACACCGCGCCGTTTCAGTTCCACCTGCACCATGGGCAATCCATTGACCAGAATGGTGACATCATAGCGATTGGCATGGCTCCCAGTTTGCTCAAATTGCTTGATGACCTGTAGCTTGTTGCGGGTAACGTTCTTTTTATCCAGTAGGTAAATGTTCTGGATGCGGCCATCATCGAATACAAAGTCGTGAATATAGTCATCGTGAACTTTGCGGGTTTTATCGATGACGGTTTCACTGGGCCGGTCAAGAAAAGTTTCCACAAAGCGCTGCCATTCGCTCTCGGAAAACTGCAGTTTGTTCAGGGTTTGCAGTTGCTGGCGCACATTGGCCAGCAGTGCATCCGGGGAGTTGAGGTCTGGCAGATATTCATACCCCTGGTTTTCAAGGTCGGCTATAAATTCCCGTTCCAGGTCGTATTCACTTTGATAGGTTTCACTGAGCTGAACGCACTTGGTATATCTATCCAGAACGATAAATTGATTGGTTTCGGCAATGGCCTTGTAGTCAATCACGTATCCGCGTCCTTTCTTTGAAGCAGCTTTTTCACTTCGCGATCGAAGTCTGATTCGATATGTTGCTGCTTGTTGAACTTGTCGTATTCGGCATAAGCTTTTTGCTCGGCCTGCTTTCGGCTAACGTTGCCATAGCCTTCCAGAATCCGGTACTCATTGAAGGCAAGAAATTTGTTGACGCTTTCAGCAAAGCTTTCCATCGTGAAACTGTTGCGCCGCTCGATGATGCCTTCGATATAGTCGAAAAAAGCCGAGACTGCCCGTTCGAGTTGTTTGATTTCGGTTTCGCTCAAATAATTCTTCGCGACCACAGAATCTGACTTTAATACCCGGCCAGCCGGTGCGTTTTTGTAAGTGCTCATGCCCATCAAAGGCTTACTGGCATCGGCTTTGAGTGAAATGATTTCTGCAGCGGTGTGGCCAGTAATGGCGTAATGGAACTTGTCCTGAACGTGGGCGTAGAACAACTGGGTGGTTTTCGATCTGGGGTCGTAATCAATGCTGCATTCAGCAAAAATATCGGTAATCTGCTGGTAGATGCGCCGCTCACTGGCTCGAATGGAGCGCACCCGCTCCAGTAATTCGCGGAAGTAATCTTTACCGAAGTAGCGGCCATTTTTCAGGCGCTCATCATCCATGGCAAAGCCCTTGATGATGTACTCTTTGATCAGCTGCGTCGCCCAGATACGGAACTGTGTGGCCTGTGCCGAGTTGACCCGGTAGCCAACCGAAATCACGGCATCCAGGTTGTAGTATTTGACCCTATTCGTCTGGGTTTTCCCGGCCACAGCGCCGTGTTCAGTGGTATGTTCCAAAATGGAACATACCACTGATTCCTCTAACTCTCCGCTTTCAAAAATGTTCTTCAGGTGCTTGGTAATTGCCGGGCGCTGCACACCAAACAGCTCCGCCATTCTTTCCTGAGTCAGCCAGATGGTCTCATTGCTGAGCACCACCTCTACCTTTATCTTGCCGTTGGGTGCGGTGTAGAGCAGAAATTCTGTGGTTTGATCTTCCAGACTTAGATTGGGCACAGGGTTCCTTCCTTATGCTTTAATGTCAGTGAGTTCAGTCATTGGCTTCGACCTGCTTCCAAAAGCCATATTCATTCTTCAAGTGATTAAGCAGTAACTTAACAGTCTGCTTCTCGGGCTCTGTTGGCTCGGTGACCGTGTCATTTGACAAGGTTGAATGACTGGAGAACTGGATGATGCGGTTCAAATACGCCTGCTGGTCACCCGGTAAGAGTTCAGACCATCTCGGATAACCGAGAAAGCTCGCCGTTTTCTCGTACAGGTTACGTAAGAGCGTAAAATGGTACCTTTGTACCTGGTTTTCCGCGACTGCCTGCTCAAGGACCTGTTTTAGATATAGATGGTAGGAAAAGCTCTTGTTGGAATCCCCATATTTGGTGTTCAGAAGGTAGCTGCCATTCTCAAAACGTTCCAGCAGGTAGCAGCCTTCTTTTTTACCATTTTTGTTCAAACCAAGTTCATTGTGGAGCACGTTATAAAAAAGAGGGCTGTGAGTTGTGATAATAAACTTCAGCCCAGACTGACTGGATTTGATCAAGCCCGCCAAGTTGACGGCCAACTCAATCAGATGATTTTCATCCAGTGAGCTGACTGGGTCATCAATAAAGACATATTCCAACTGGTCAAACTGATTTGTCTCACGCTCAGTGGGCTCAGCAACGTTGAGGATTGTAATAACCTGATCCAACAGGGTGTAAAAAATGCTCCAGATAAAGTTGCTCTCTTCACCTTTGGAGATTTTCAGGTTGCCGGAATGTTCGTTATCGCCACGCTCAAGTGAAAAAGTCACCTCTGTAAAATCTGCGCTAAAATGCGGGGTGAGTTTCTGATTAGCATAACGTTGGAAGTTTGTGACGATATTGAGATCCTGCCCCTGATCCTTCAAAACCCAGTCGGTAAAAGAGTTGGGTTGAATTTTCAGCTTAGGTTCTGCATCTGAGTCCAGATCGTTATCCCAATAGAACAAGTCCTCGGTGAACGCATTGTAGTAGAGGATTTTGTTTCTTGAGAATGCACTTTCACCTTCACTATTGGTGACATCTTCATCATCATTCTTTGGCGCAATCAGTTGTTTGAATTCCCGGGATAGGCGGGTTTTCCCCGAGCCATTAAAGGCATAAATCAACTGCACCCTTTTATTGGCGCCTCTGAGCTGTTGGGCTATTTCCGTTAGGGTCTTGCTCATATCAAGCCGCGACCTCTTCCGGTTTTGAGAAGCTCAGCAGAAGATCCCGATAGTATTCATATTGCTTTTGCCGCAGCTCGATCTCTCGGGGTAAGCCTTCGGAAATCGAGTCGGTAAGGGCGTTGAATTTGTCCAGAATCGATACAATACGAGCCTGTTCGTCAAGTGACTTCTCGAGATCATCCGGATAGGGGATAGGGATCGAAACCTTCGAAAAGCCGGTCATTAACAGTGTATTGACCTTGGTTCTGGCCACATGCTTCGCCTTCTCAGCAATAAACGATGCGGTTTGCATGCAGTAAGAAACGTACTTCGGGTTCATTGTATGCCGGAAAGCATAGCAGTGGTCGTGAATAGCGACTTTTCCATCGCCTAGCCATGCCACGGCTTTACCAACGTCCTCTACGGTCTCTCCCACATCCGTTATTACCACGTCACCAGGCAGCGCATAACGAAGTGTCTTCGCCATATCACTTCGGACCTGGGAGTGTGCCCTAGTCGTGAATGCTCCGTACCGGGTGTAAATCTCACCGTAATGGATAGCGCTGATACCGTCATCTACATAATCAGCTTTGGTAAAGCGTTTACCCCGAATAAATTCTCCAATCTCTCCGAGCGGCTTCCACGCTACTTCTCCATCTTCGAAACTCAACAACTTGTCGCGATAGTAGTTGTATTGCTTTTTTCTTGCGGTAAGCTCGGCGGTAAGCTCGGCGGTAAGGGAGGTAAATGCGTCAAGAATTCGGACGATTTCCGCCTGGATCTCAAGGGATTTTTTCGGATTTTCCGGACATGGGATGGGAATCTGGAATCCCTCAAGCATGGGCTTCCTTATAGAGGTTGCAGTTGCTCCAACACTTTTTGCCAGAATGTATTTCTTAAAATTTGATGACATGAAGTGATAGAGAAACTTTGTGTTCAATATGCCTGATATAACGCGAATTCTATATGCTCTCTGATGTAGGGCATATTTCCCTTCCACGTAGTGGAATATCTCACCAATTCCGCCTTCGCCGGGTACGACTATAGCCACTTCATCAAACTGAAAGGTATCTGACTTTAATACGTTCTTTGAACGAACATAGAATGGATAGATTCCATTTTCACTCTTATCTTGGCGATTTGAGCTTCCGGTGCCAATATCTGCTACAGCACCAAGGGATACCCAGTCCATATGAACGCTATCGTCCAGCTTGTCCATAAATCTCACATTGCTCATGCCTACAGCTCCTCACCTTCAATCTCCGCCACAATGGCATCAATCTCGGTGCGCAGTTGGTCGATTCTGGCCACTGTGGTTTTTAGCTGAGCATTGAGCTGGGTAATGTCGATCTGCTCGCGGGTGTCTTTGGCTTCTACGTAGCTGGTGACTGACAAGTTGTAGTCATTGGCGGCGATCTCTTCAAACGGCACGGAGCGCGCAAAATGCTCAATGTTTTCCTTGCGGTCGAACGCGCGCATGATGTCTTCAACATGCTGATCGGTCAGGAGGTTGGTATTGGTTTCTTTTTTGAAATACGCCTCGCCGCTGGCATCAATGAACTGGGTGGTTGTGTCAGTTTTGTGTTTGGACAACACCAGGATGGTGACCGCGATGGTGGTGCCATAAAACAGGTTGGGGGCGAGTGAGATCACCGATTCTACGTAGTTGTTGTCTACCAGATACTGGCGGATTTTCTTTTCGGCACCGCCCCGGTAGAAAATGCCAGGGAAGCAGACGATGGCTGCGCGGCCTTTGGCCGATAGATAGCTGAGCGCGTGCAGAACAAAGGCAAAGTCGGCTTTGGATTTAGGGGCCAGCACCCCGGCCGGGGCAAAGCGGTCATCGTTAATTAGGGTAGGGTCGTCGCTGCCGATCCATTTCACCGAATAGGGCGGATTGGAGACGATGGCGTCAAAGGGTTTTTCATCGCCAAAATGTGGATCGGTCAGGGTGTTACCCAGCTGCACGTTGAACTTGTCATAGTTGATGTTATGCAAAAACATGTTCATGCGGGCCAGGTTATAGGTGGTGTGGTTAATCTCCTGGCCGAAGAAGCCCTCTTCAATAATATGCGCATCGAAATGCTTCTTTGCTTGCAGCAGCAGCGAGCCGGACCCGCACGCGGGGTCGTAAATCTTGTTCACGCTGGTTTGCTTGTGCATGGCGAGCTGGGCAATCAGTTTTGATACATGCTGCGGGGTAAAGAACTCGCCACCAGACTTGCCTGCATTGGCTGCGTAGTTGGAAATCAGGAATTCGTAGGCATCGCCAAACAAATCGATATGGGCACTGTCAAAATTCCCAAAATCCAGGCCGGCTACACCTTTGAGCACAGCCGCCAAGCGGTAGTTCTTTTCCTTAACAGTGTTGCCGAGTCGGTTGCTGGTGGTGTCAAAATCGGCAAAAAGACCCTTGATGTCGCCCTCCGATGGGTAGCCGTTAGCGGAGGCTTCGATGGCAGCAAAGATAGCCGCGAGGTCGGTATTCAGGCTTTCGTTGTTGTTGGCACCCTTGGCAATATTGACGAACAGCTGGCTGGGGTAAATGAAGTACCCCTTGGTTTTGATGGCATCGTCTTTGATGTCTGGGGTGATGACGCTGTCGGGCAGCTCTGCGTAGTTGATGCTGTCGTCATCGGCCTCGATATAACTGGCAAAATTCTCGCTGATAAAGCGGTAAAACAGGGTGCCCAGCACATACTGCTTGAAGTCCCAGCCGTCGACAGAACCACGTACGTCGTTAGCGATCGCCCATATCTGGCGTTGCAGGGCTGCGCGTTGTTGGGTGCTTGTCATTCAGTTTTCCTGTTTAAATCCGGTTAGTAAGTCGCCGTCGGCTCAAATTTGAGGTGGGTAGTATACGAGATAAGGTGCATGAAACTCATCGTTCGTTGCCCAGGAAAGGCTTGAGTATTGTGGAGCATGAGGGGGTGCCGACTTTGTGATCAGTTTCCGAGTGCTTTGATACATCCTTGGTGAAGGATGGCGCTGATACACCTAGCTTCGCTGCAGAGGGAGCAAGGCCTTGAACGGCAAGAAAGCTGTATTGTGGGGAGGGCTGGGTACGGACTACGTTTAGCCTAGAACAGGCTGACCTTTGCCAAACAGCTCACATAGTATGCGCCTTGTCGCTTCTACCCAGGTACCCCCGCAAACTCCCGAACATCCCGCAAAAACCGATCTACCTGCTCCTCCGAGGTCGACCAGGAGCACATCAGCCGGGAACAGCCGCCAATAAAGTTGTAGAACTTCCACCCTTTCGCTCTTAGCGCAGCCTGGGTAGTTTCCGGTAAATCCACAAACACACCATTGGCCTGCCTGGGGTAACGCAGGGATACGCCGTCAATACCGCGCAATCCGTGCTCCAGCCGTTCGGCACAGGCATTGGCGTGTCTGGCATTTTTCAGCCAGGTATCGTCAGTGAGCAGACCGCACCAGGGGGCTGAGATATAGCGCATCTTCGAGGCGAGTTGCCCCGCCTGTTTACAGCGCCATTCAAAGTCTTCGGCAAGTTTACGGTTGAAGAAAATGACCGTTTCACCCAGGGCCAGGCCATTCTTGGTGCCGGAGAAACAGAGCACGTCGACACCCGCTTTCCAGGTGATTTCAGAAGGGTGCACGTCCAGCGCCGCTACCGCGTTGGCAAAGCGTGCGCCATCCATATGAATGTTCAGGCTATGGCGGTCGGCCACTGCGCGCAACGCACGGAGTTCCTCTGGGGAGTAAAGGGTACCCACTTCTGTCGCCTGGGTGATGCTCAGTGCCTTGGGTTTGGGATAGTGAATATCGCTGCGTTTGGTGACAAGGTGTTCCACGCTTTCCGGGGTCAGCTTGCCGTTGGCACCTGTACCCAGCAACAGTTTTGCCCCGTTGGAGGCGTATTCGGGGCCGCCGCATTCATCGGTCTCAATGTGGGCCAGTTCGTGGCAGATCACGCTGTGGAAGGATTGCCCGATGGACGCCAGAGCGAGGGAGTTTGCGGCTGTGCCATTGAACACGAAGTAAACGTCGCAGTCGGTATCAAATACTTCGCGTAGTTGGTCTGCCGCTTTGGCTGTCCAGGTGTCTTCGCCGTAGGCAGGTTCGTCCTTCTGGTTGGCCTGTTCCATGGCGTTCCAGGCCTGGGGGCAGATACCGCTGTAATTATCGCTGGCGAATTGCTCCGAGTCTGACATTGGTTCTCCCGAAAATATCATGGGTGAATATCCACCCATTATTAGCTTTGCTGTGGGTGGTTAGCCACCCAATGTTCTTCGTCTATTTGTCTAATAAGAAATCAATTTATTGTTTTGTAAGTATTTTTACTAACTGGCCTGGCCCTTGCTGATAGCTCCCCCAGCGAGGCCGGGCAGGCCTCATCAGCACCCAACCAACAAGATGAATCGGGAGCATTTCTTATGAAACTTCAAACCATTCTGGCGGCTGCGATCGCCTCCTCCGTTGTTGCTGGCCCTGTGATTGCCCAGGATCGTGCCGGCTGGCCCGAGAGCTTTACCGTTGGCACGGCAAGCCAGGGCGGCACCTACTTTGCCTATGGCTCCGGCTGGGCGAACTTTGTGGCGGAGAATCTGGGGGTGTCTGGTGGTGCTGAAATCACCGGCGGCCCGGTTCAGAACATGGCGCTGGTTCACACCGGAGACCTGAAGTTTGGCCTGACCACCATGGGCCCGGCCCGTGAGTCCATGGAAGGCGAGAGCCCGCTGGCCCCGGGCATGAAGATGGACAACGTGTGTGCCATGTTCCCGATGTATGAAACCCCGTTCTCCATTGCCACGCTTTCCAGCTCCGGTATTACCAGCATCTCCGAGATTCCGGACGGTGCCACCATTGGTTTCGGGCCGGCCGGCTCCACCTCGGATACCTACTTCCCGCGCATGATGGAAACGCTGGGCGTCAAGTTCGAGCGTCGTAACGGCAGCTGGTCAGACCTCGGTGGCCAGCTTCAGGATGGTCTGATTGATGTGGTGGCCTTTGCGGCCGGTATTCCCATTCCGGCGGTCAGCCAGCTGGAAGTCCAGACCGACGTTAACGTGATCGGCATGAACGATGATGAAGCCAAGAAGATCGTCGATAACTTCCCGGTGTCGGAGTTCGTCATTCCGGCCAGCACCTACCAGTCCCTGGACGCTCCATCCCGAGTGGTCTCCATGTGGAACTTCGCCATGGTGAACTGCGATATGCCGGAAAGCTTTGTGTATGAAATCACCAAGCTGACCATGGAGAACAACGACAAGATGGTGTCGATCCATAAGGCGGCGCGCCACTCCGTTCCCGAGAACTACACCAAGAACAAGGTACTGCCCTGGCATCCGGGTGCGGCACGCTGGTTCAACGAGAACGGCTATCCCATCGAAGACGCGGCCATCAAGCAGTAATGAACCTGGCCGAAGGGTCGCCGGACGACCCTTCGGCATCCGGTCGATACCGATTCACCGCCTCTCAGACAGGCAGGACTTATCATGACCAAAGAACAACCCCATGCCGGCGGCGAAACGCAGCTGGCAGAAAACCTGACGGTCAATGAAGACCATGTATTGGCCCACAATGTGGATGAAGAACCGGTGGAGGCGAACCGTCGCCTGTACACCGGTCTTTTGCTGAAGTTCGTGGTGTTGCTGGCCATTGCCTATTCGGCGTTTCACCTCTACACCCTGAACGTGTCGCCCATGGAAACCTGGTCGTTCCGTATTGTCCACGTGGCCGGTGCCCTGGTGTTGGGCTTTATCCTGTTTGCCGGTGCACGTTTTGTGTCCGGTGAAGAAGGTGCCGCACGGCATCGCTGGACCACCTGGTTTGCGGCGGTGGCACTGATTCCAGCGCTCTATGCGCTGTACCAGACTTACGCCTTTCACCAGATGATTCTGGGTGGCACCCTGCGTATTCCCGCGGAACTGGAAACCTGGCATTTTGGCTGGCCGCTGCTGGCGGCTTCCGGTGTGGGTATTGTCATGAGCTGGTTCCACCAGCGCGACCGTGCCCGGTTCAGCGTGCCGGATCTGGTTCTGATCGTCTGCTCTGTGGCGGTTGCCGCCTACCTGCTGGTGGTGTTCAACACCTCCATGCGGATGACCACCGGCACCGCGTTCGCTCCCGTGGGCATTTCTTTCGCCGCTGTGGCCGGTACCGCGCTGATTATGGAGCTTACCCGCCGGGTAGCCGGCATGGCTCTGGTGGTGATTGCGCTGGTGTTTCTGGCCTACGTCTTCGCCGGCCCCTACCTTCCGGGCTTTCTGGGGTATCCCGGGCTGTCGGTGCAGCGCTTCTTCAGCCAGGTCTATACCGATGCGGGTATTCTCGGGCCGACCACGGCGGTGTCTTCGACCTACATTATCCTGTTCATTATCTTTGCCGCGTTTTTGCAGGCGTCGAAGGTAGGTGACTACTTTGTGAATTTCGCTTTTGCGGCGGCTGGCCGGTCCCGGGGTGGTCCCGCCAAAGTCTCCATTTTCGCCTCTGGCCTGATGGGTATGATTAACGGCACCAGTGCCGGGAACGTGGTATCCACCGGTTCCCTGACCATCCCCTTGATGAAGCGGGTTGGCTACAGCAAGGAATCCGCCGGCGCGGTTGAAGCAGCAGCGTCTACGGGCGGGCAGATCATGCCGCCGATCATGGGTGCGGGCGCCTTCATCATGGCGGAGATTACCGGTATTCCCTATACCGAAATTGCCATTGCGGCGATTATTCCGGCGATTCTGTACTTTGCCTCGGTCTACTTCATGGTCGATTTCGAGGCCAAGAAGCTGGGGATGCGCGGCATGCGCGAAGACGAGCTGCCCAATTTGCGCCTGATGCTGCGCCAGGTATACCTGTTTGTGCCCATCATCATTCTGATCGTGGCGTTGTTCCAGGGCTACTCGGTGATTCGTGCCGGTACTCTGGCCACGATTTCCGCGGCGGTGGTCAGCTGGATTTCCCCCAACAAGATGGGCCTGCGGCAGATTCTGCATGCGTTTGAGATAGCGGCCTATATGTCGATTCAGATCATCGTGGTCTGTGCGGCCGCCGGTGTCATTGTGGGTGTGATCTCACTCACCGGCGTTGGCGCTCGGTTCTCAGTGCTGTTGCTGGATGTGGCGGCCCACAGTCATCTGCTGGCTCTGGTGTTTGCCATGTTTATTTCCATTCTGCTGGGCATGGGCATGCCGACCACCGCAGCTTATGCCGTTGCAGCTTCGGTCGTGGCTCCGGGCCTGGTGCAGTTGGGGATTGAGCCGCTGACGGCGCACTTCTTTGTATTCTACTTTGCCGTGGTCTCGGCCATCACGCCGCCTGTGGCACTGGCGTCCTATGCGGCGGCGGGTATTTCCGGTGCCAACGCCATGTCGACATCGGTGGCGTCGTTCCGTATCGGCATTGCGGCGTTCATCGTGCCCTTCATGTTCTTCTACAACAGTGCGCTGTTGATGGAAGGAGGGTGGTTCGAAATCGGACGGGCGCTGATTACCGCTACCTTTGGCGTGTACCTGCTGTCTGCCGGTGTGCTGGGCTGGTTCGCACGGTCGTCCGCCCCGGTTCTGGTACGGTTGTTACTGGTGGCCGCAGCCCTGCTGACCATCGAGGGTGGTTTGTGGACGGATCTGGCCGGTATCGCGCTGGCGGTAATCGCCATGCTCATCCAGCGCAAGCGTGCGCCGGCTCTCGCCGCAGCCTGATCTGGCCAGTACCCGGAGGACAACCTGCCGCTGAGCGGGTTGTCCTGCCGGTCCGGGGGCGCTAGGCTTGGCCGAAGCCCCTCTTTGATGTTTCGGAACTGAATTCCATGCTCCAGCGCTTCAGCGTCGTTGTGATTCTGGTTGTCATCATGCTGCTGTCCTGGCTTCTGGGCGGTTGGTACGGTTATCGCCAGCTGGAGCAGGAGGCCCTGCAAGAGGCTTTCCGGTACCGACAACTGGTTGCGAATGAGCTGAACCGGTATCTGCCGGTACCGGCTCTTATCGCCGAACACCCCCTGTTAGCCGACGCGCTCAAGCAACCGAATGATGCCGTGACCCTGCTTCGCGCCAACGAGCAGATGCAAAGAATGGCCACCATTGTCGGCGGCTCAGATATCTACCTGATGGATTTGTCTGGTTTGACGATTGCGGCCAACAATTTCGGCCAGCCGGACACCTTCGTTGGCAATAATTACGCGTTTCGCCCCTACTTTTCTGAAGCCGTGCAAACCGGAGATTCAGTGGCCTATTTCGCCTTGGGTTTACGGTCCCTGGAGCGTGGTCTGTACTTCACTCATCCGGTGCGCGATCAGCGGGGCAAAATGCTCGGGGTCGTAGCCATCAAGATATTGGTCCATGAGCTGGAGTCGCAGTGGCACCGGCCAGAATCGACCCAGCAGGCGCAAATGGTGGTGCTGGACGGCGACGGCATCAGTTTTCTGTCCAGTCGCAGCCAGTGGTTGTATCGGGACTTTCGGCCAGGTGACAAGGCCGAAAAAACCGCCCGCGTGCGGCAGCGTTACCCCGAGCGGGATTTAGCGCCTGTTGACTTCTCGGTCACTGGCAAGCCTTGGGGGCTGGCGGATTATTCCACACGGATTCAGTTACGGGACAGCAACAGTGTCGGCACGTACCTGACCGTCGAGGTGGACCTGCCCAGGCTGGACTGGAGCCTGATGGTACTGACCGAGACGCGATCAGTACTCTGGACCCGCGCCGGTTTCCTGGTCAGCGGGCTGGCCTTGTTCCTGGCCGGGTTCCTTACCTGGTTGTATCTCCGCGAACGATACCGGCGGGAACGTGAACTGGCCTTGAGGGGAGAGCAGTTGGAGCGTCGCGTTGCTCAGCGGACAGCCGATCTTAAACGTTCCAATGACCAACTGCTGGAAGAGATACAGGAGCGGGAGAGAGCCCAGACGGAGTTGCGTGAAACCCAGCAAGAGCTCATCCAGGCTGCCAAGCTCGCGGTGCTCGGGCAAATGTCGGCGGGTCTGAACCACGAGATCAATCAGCCCCTGACCGCTATCCAGGGTTATGCCCGCAACAGTCGGAAGTTTCTGGAGCGGGGGGCCACCGATATGGTGGATGCCAACCTGGGGGAAATTGTCGCCCTGTGCGACAAGATGGCGGAGCTCATCCGACAGTTTAAGGTGTTCGCGAGAAAGTCCGAGGGCCCCCCGTCGGTGGTTGATCTCAGATTGGCGGTGGATGGAGCCCTCAAGATTATTCGTGCCCAGCACAGCAGTAGCGGCATTGTCATCGATTGGCATCGTCCGGAGCAGCCGGTCATGTGCCACGGCGATCTGATCCGGATCGAACAGGTGATGGTCAATCTGGTGGCGAACGCGGTTCAGGCGGTTGAAGGCCGTGACGAGCCGTTGATCGAGATCATGATTGATGAGGAAGAGGGGAGCTGGCGTTGCCGGGTTCGAGACAATGGGCATGGCCTTCCCGGTAACACAGAGAAGGTGTTCGAACCGTTTTTTACCACCCGCTCTGTCAAACAGGGGTTGGGCCTGGGGCTTTCCATTTCCCGTCAGATCGTTGAAGCTCTGGGCGGAAACCTGGTCGGCCACAATCGTGACGATGGTCCGGGTGCCGAGTTCGTTCTCAAATTGAAACAGCGTAGGGCAGAGGAATGACAACCGCTTCAGTCATTTTTGTCGATGACGACCCGGATATCCGGCCACTGATGGAACAGACCCTGGAGCTGGAGGATATCCCGGTGGCCTGTTTTGCGGATGGTGCGTCAGCCTTGCAGGAGGTTCATCCGGATTTCGAGGGCATCGTCCTGTGTGATTACAACATGCCGGGCATGGACGGCCTGGATGTGTTGCAGCGCATCCGGCAGATTGATGAAGATATTCCGGTCATTCTGCTGACTGGTCAGGGCGATATCAGCACGGCGGTATCGGCCATGCAGCAGGGTGCCTACGATTTCATCGAGAAACCGTTTGATCACGAGGAGTTGATTGAACTTCTGCGGCATGCCCTTGAGAAACGGCATCTGGCGCTTGAGAACCGGCGGCTGAAAGCTCAGCTCCGACACCTTGCCCGCCCCGGCCCCCGGATGCTGGGCGATTCGCCGGCTATGCAACGGGTGATGGCGACCATTGATCCGGTATTGGATATCTCCGCAAACGTGCTCCTTCATGGTGAGACGGGGTCCGGTAAGGACGCGCTGGCCAGATATATCCATGAAAACAGTCCACGCAGCAGCCACAATTTTGTTGCGATCAATTGCGGCGCTGTACCCGAGAATCTGATCGAAAGCGAGCTGTTCGGGCACGAGGCCGGTGCCTTCACAGGTGCTGACAAACGACGTGTTGGCAAGATAGAACACGCTCATCGGGGAACCCTGTTCCTGGATGAGCTGGAAAGTATGCCCATGCCGTTGCAGATAAAACTGCTCCGGGTTCTTGAGGAGCAACGGGTTGAGCGGCTTGGCAGCAACCAGGTCGTGGACGTGGACGTACGTATTATCGCCGCCACCAAATCCGATCTGAAAGAACTGAGTGACAAGGGAGAATTCCGGTCCGACCTTTATTACCGACTGAATGTGGTGAAAGTGGATATTCCGCCGTTGCGGGAGCGAAAGGAAGACATCCCCAAACTGTTCCATCACTTTGTGCTGATTGCTGCCGCTCGCTATGACCGGGAGAGTGTGCCTTTGGACGCACGTCAGGCTGCCCGGCTGATGCAGCATTCCTGGCCCGGCAACGTTCGGGAACTGCGTAACCTGGCCGAGCGATATGTCTTGCTGGGCCCGGCAGCCCTGGCCGAAGGCGATTCTGCCAGCGGACCGAACATTGCCAGCCGGCAGACGCTGTCGGAAATGATGGATGGCTTTGAACGCTCGGCGATTGTCAGTGCGCTGAACGCCTGCCACGGTAGCATCAAGGACACCATGGTGCAGCTCGGGATTGCCCGCAAGACGCTGTATGACAAAATGAAGAAACACGGGTTGGACAAAGCCGAGTTCAAAGACTGACCATTACAAAAGATAACGCCCCGGTTGCACTGGTTTTACAAACCACGAGGTTTCCTCGATAAATCTGTCGTGTGTTTTTCTGTAGGATTGCTAATCTTTTTTTAGCGGACTTCTCCGACAGTCATTCCAACCACGGAAAACACACCACATGAAGAATCTGACCATCCAGGCGAGGGTGCTGTTGCTGGCACTGGTGCCGGTTATTGTTCTGACTGCATTGCTGACCACTTACAACCTGAATCAGGCCCGCTCGATCGGAGAGCAGGCGGTTGCAAGCTTCTCGGAAGACATGGAGGCCAGCAAGCGCCAGGAACTGCGCAACTATCTGGAACTGGCGAAAACGTCCATCCAGCATCTGTATGAGCAGCCGGGCTCGGCCAATGATCCTGAGGTCCAGCAGCAGGCCTGGGACATCTTGCGGCAACTGCGTTTTGACGACTCCGGCAGTGAGGGCTATCTGTTCGCCTATACCACGGAAGGTGTTTCGGTGATGCATGGTGTCAATTCCGCCCTGGAAGGCCGTAACCTCTGGGGCTTTCAGGACCCGAACGGCACCTACCTGATTCGCGAACTGATCGAGGCTGCGCGCAATGGTGGCGGCTATGTACCCTATGGCTGGAAACACCCGGAAACCGGTAACGTAGCCCCCAAGTTAGGCTATGCCGAAATGCTGCCGAAATGGGGCGTGATGATTGGCACCGGATTCTGGATTGACGGCCTGGAATCTCAGGTTGCTTCCATGGAGCAGCGGGTGGGAAATTCCCTGGGTGAGGCAATCATTGGTTCGGTGACCACCTCCCTGATCGCTCTGGCCATTATTGTCTTCCTTGCCCTTGTCGTGGTTCGCGGCATTATCAGTCCGTTGAAGTCGGCGGTGACGGCGATGAATGGCATTGCCAGTGGCGACGGGGATCTTACCCGTCGGCTGGAGGTCTCGGGTCGGGACGAGCTGTCGCAGCTGGCCACGGCGTTCAACAGCTTTGCGGATCAGGTCCATGGGCTGGTCCGCCAGGTCCGCCAGTCGGCCGAGACATTGAATGTTACCACCGGCGAGTTGAACGAGGTCATGGTGGAAGCCGAGCAGGGCGTTGAGCGCCAGAAATCGGAAAGTGATCAGGTAGCCACCGCCATGAACGAGATGACCGCCGCAGCCCAGGAAGTGGCCGGTAATGCCAGTGAAGCGTCGGATTCGGCTGGCCACGCTACCGCTCAGGTAACCGATGCCCAGGGGCTGGTCTACCAGGCCATCGAGGTGATTGGCGGGCTCTCCAAACAGGTGGAAGAGGGTGTTCAGGTCATAGAAAAACTGGGCACCGACTCCCGCCAGATCGACAGCGTGCTGGAGGTTATTCGGGAGATTGCCGACCAGACCAACCTGTTAGCCCTGAATGCTGCCATCGAGGCGGCTCGCGCCGGAGAAGCCGGCCGTGGCTTTGCCGTGGTTGCCGACGAGGTACGTACGCTGGCAAGCAGGACCCAGAAGAGCACTCAGGAGATCCAGGCGACCATCGAGCGGCTGCAGAAAGGTGCCCAGCAGGCGGTAATGCTGATCGGCGCCATCAGCCAGCGCAGCGAGGAAACCGTGGAGGAAACCCGCCAGGTGAACGAAGCGCTGCAGCGTATTTCCCAGGCCGTGAACACGATTACCGATATGAACACCCAGATTGCCAGTGCTGCGGAAGAGCAGACCAGCGTGTCGGAAACCATCAACCAGAATGTCCACGAAATCGTGGCAATCTCGGAACAGACTGCCCAGGGAACCCGTCGCGCCGGCGAAGCGACCCAGCGCCTCAAGGCACTGGCCGGTGAGTTGACCGACCAGGTCAGCCGCTACCGGGTCTGAGCAGAGTTACCTATCCAGTCGAAGGAAAAGGCGCAGTCACGCAAGTGACCTGCGCCTTTTTTTTGCCTGGATCAGGGCGCGATCTTCTTTTTCAGGGCTTTGGTCAGCGGCCTTGGCAGGCTCGGCAGCGACTTCAGCAGCCAGGGCAGCACCTTTCTTTTTACGCCATTCAGGGATTCCGGTACCACCGCTTCAATCAGGTGCGGGCCGGGGTTGTGTTTGGCGTATTCCATGGCTTTGATCAGCTCTTCCGCCGTGGTTACCCGGGTGCCGTGCACGCCCATGCTCTGGGCCAGCAACGCGTAGTTGGTGACCGGGCCACTGATGTCGAGCTGTGATTTCGCCTTGGCACCGGCTTCTTCTGCGCCAACCCGTTCCAGTTCTACGTTCAGGATCGAGTAGGAGGCGTTGTTGAAGATGATGGTGATCACGTTCAGGTTTTCCCTCGCCATGGTCCACAGGGCCTGGTTGGTATACATGGCGGTGCCGTCACCGATCAGTGCGTAAACCTGGCGATCCGGACAGGCGATGGCTGCGCCGACGGCGTTGGGCATGCCTTGCCCGATGGCCCCGCCGGTGAGGGTGATCAGGTCGTGCCGTGGTGAGCCTGCGGTCATGGCGTTCAGCATCAGGCCGGAGGTGATGGCTTCATCCACGATAATGCTGTTCTCGGGCATCAGTTCGCCCACCGCCCGGCAAACTTTTTCGGCGGTGAGTTTACCTTTGGGCAGGCCGGGGCGGCCGGGCGCCTGCAGCTTGGGTTGGGCATTGCTGGCACCGAGAGTATCGGCCAGCTTTTTCAGGCTGGTGGTGGCATCCTGCTCCGGTGTGCTCAGAGTGTGAGCCGTGCAGTTGTCTGGCACCAGGTAGCTTTGTTTGCCCGGATAGGCGAAGAAGGATACCGGGGCCTTGGCATCCACCAGAATCAGGTGGTCAAACTCGGAGAGCTGCAGGGTAGCCAGTTCCGCCAGGTAAGCGATCCGCTCCACCGGCGGCAGGCCGGCGCCCCGTTCAATGCGGGTTGGGAAGGTTTCGGCAAACAGGGTGACACCGTTGTGAGCGGCAATGCGTGCCGCCTCCAGCAGAGCGGGCTCACGCAAGGCGCGGCCACCCAGCAGCAGGGCGGTTTTCCTACCGCTCTTAATGGCTTCTGCGGCCGCTTTAACAGCGCTATCTTCAGCTGCAGGCGCTTGCGGTTGAGTGGGTGCGGCACAAGGCTTGCCGCCTTCGCCCCAGGACACATCCGCTGGCAGAATCAGAGTGGCTACCTGCCCTGGCAGGCCCCGGGCGGCGGTGATGGCTTCGGCGGCATCCTGGCAAAGGGCTTCTGTGCTTTGTGACGTGCGCACAAAACTGGGGGAGATGTTGCGAGCGACCGTTTCGATGTCAGACTGCAACTGGGCGTCGTATTTCACATGGTAGGTGGCATGGTCGCCAACAATGTTGACCACCGGTACCTTACCCTTGCGTGCATTGTGCAGATTGGCCAGGCCATTACCCAGGCCACAGCCCAGGTGCAGCAGGGTAGCAGCGGGTTTGTCCGCCATCCGGGCGTAGCCGTCGGCGGCACCGGTGGCGACGCCTTCAAACAGGGCCAGTACCGCCCGCATTCCGGGTTCGCTGTCCAGGGCGGCGACGAAATGCATTTCGCTGGTGCCTGGGTTGGTAAAACAGACTTCAACACCCGAATCCACCAGGGTTTTCATGAGTGCCTGAGCGCCGTTGGTCATTGTTGTTCTCCAGCTTGGGTCAATTCGTTTGTATTGGTCCGGTCGAGATGGGTCTCGTTGATATCGGCAATTCTGGTGACACCGGTCAGGGTCATGGCCAGTTTCAGTTCCTGCTGCCAGGTGTTCAGGAGTCGGGTTAATCCAGCCTGACCTTCTGCCGCCAGGGCCCACGCCCAGGGGCGACCAATCATCACGCCGTTGGCTCCCAGGGCAAGGGCGCGGAAAACGTCTACGCCGTTGCGGATGCCGCCATCCACCAGGATCTCGGTGTCGTTGCCGACGGCGGCCACGATGTCCGGGAGTTTGCGGGCGGTGGCGGCCACACCATCTAACTGACGACCGCCGTGATTGGAGACCACGATGCCATCGGCACCGACGTTGACGGCTGCTTTGGCATCATCCACTTCCAGTATGCCTTTCAGGATCAGTTTCCCTGGCCAGCGTTCCCGCAGCCATTCGATGGCCTGCCAGGTGACGGAGGCATCGAACTGGGTATCGACCCACTGCTTGAAGGAGTCCAGGTTACTGGCCTCTGGCACTGCGTCGCTCAGGTTGCCAAAGGTCAGGGGTTTACCTTTTATCGCTACCTGCCATAGCCACCCGGGCCTGGATAGCAGTTGCTGCGCTTTGAGCGCAACAGAACGGGCGCCGGCGCTGTTCAGGCCGTTACGGGTGTCCCGATGCCGGGGGCCGGGCAGGGGCAGGTCGATGGTAAAGATCAGCGTCTGGCAGCCGGAATCCCAGGCTTTTTTCAGCAGGTTTTCTACGTAGCCCCGGTCGCGAATCATGTACAACTGGAACCAGAACGGCGCCGTGGCGGCTGCTTTCACTTCTGCCAACGGGCATATGCCAACGGTGGAGAGGGTGAAAGGCAACTCGGCCGCATTGGCGGCTTTTACTGCCTGGGCTTCTCCCCGTTGTGCCATCATTCCGGCCAGCCCCAGAGGCGCCAGGGCGACAGGCATGCTGCAGGATTGCCCGGCCAACTCGGTGCGGGTGTCCACGTTATCGACATCAATCAGCACACGTTGGCGCAGGGCGATATCCTGCCAGCCGCGGACATTGGCCCGCAGGGTGTGTTCTTCGGTGGCGCCGCCGTCCAGGTAATCTGCCAGAAACCGGGGCAGTTTACGGCGAGCGAGTTGCTGGTAATCGGCGGCGGTGGCCGGATAACTCAGGGGCATGGTCTCAGTTTCCCTTGATGATGGAGCGGGCGGCAGCCCGCGCCGTCAGAATGCAACCGGGCAGGAAGGTGCCTTCGAGTGACCGTTTGCCATTGCTGCCACCGCCGCCAAAGCCGGCCGCTTCGCCGACACAGTACAGGCCGCGGATGGGTTGCCCGCTGGCATCCATTACCCGGCTTTGCAGGTCGGTGCGCAGGCCACCCAGGCTCTTGCGGGTAGTCAGTTGCATGTGAATGGCGATATACGGCCCGGCGCCTGGTTTCTGCAGAGGCGCCGGTTTGCAGGTGCGCAGCCGGTCCGGCCCCCACTGGCGGGCGTGGCGGATCATGCGGATTTGGGCATCGTTGTTCAGTTGATCGCCCTTGCTGAAATTGGCATCGAAAGCATCGGCGGTGGCTTTCAGAGTGGCAGCGTCAATGTCCAGAGAGCAGGTTAGGGCGTTCATTTTCTTCGCCAGCCCTTCCAGGGTGTCATCCACCAGGAAGTGGCGGCTTTCGTGCTGCATCTGATTCACCAGCGGTTTGTTGCCCAGCAGCAGTTCTTTCAGGAACAGCGGGAATTGTTTGTCCCGGATTCTGGCATTGTGTTCAGCGCCGGAGATGGCAAATTCTTTCAGTGCGATACGCCGGTTCAGCAGGTGCCAGGTCCAGGGTTTTTCCTGTTCGGCTACCCGTTGGCACAGCCAGTGAGTATCAAAGCCGGTCACCAGGGGCTCCGGCCCTATACGCTCGCCCCGGTGGTTCAACCAGAGTGCGGATTTACACGGTATGGTAGACAGACCGTGGCCCGGGAAATGCGGATAGGGATGGGGAAAGCCGGCGGCATAGTTCCACATTTCGCCTGCGTGGGTGATGCGCGCGCCCAGGTGGTCTTTGGCCCAGTGGTGCAGTTTGCCATCGGCAAACGGGTGGGCACCGTTGAGAATGGTGTCCGGTTGCGGACGATGTCTGGGCCAGTTGGTACGGCACTCGGCGTGGCTGCCGTTGATACCGCCCATAGCCAGCACCACGTTCGGAGCCTCAAACCGCATTTCTTCGCCGGTTTCCTCGTTGATGGCAACGGCGCCGCAGACCTCACCGGCCTGATGGTCGACTGCGGTAATTCGGTGCCGGTGATGAATGGCCAGTCTGCCACTGGTGTTGGCTTCGTGCAGGGCATTGACCATGCAGCGCACCAGTTCCCGGGAGGTGCCCCAGGTGATGTGGTACCGGGGCACGCTGTTGCCATCGCCAAACCGGCCTCGCTCCACCCAGTTCACCGCCGGCATGAATTTGATGCCTTCGTCAGCGAGCCAGTCGTGCACCTCGGTACGGGAATGCTCAACGTAATAGCGGGCCCACTGCACAGGCCACTCATCGTTTGGGTCCAGTTCGCCGAAGCGCAGCCAGTCGTTCAGCGCCAGTTCCGGCGAATCGGCGATTCTCATGCGCCGCTGCAGCGGCGTGTCAATCAGCATCATGCCGCCAAAGGCCCACAGCGCCAGACCTCCGAAGCGTTCGGGGCTGTCACGATCAACAATGGTTACGGACTTGCCAGCCCGCAGTGCTTCCAGGGCGGTGACAATACCTGCCAGGCCGCCGCCGGCAATCAAAAGGTCTGAGCTAACAGGTTTCACCATGGTGCGCTTCCGGATTGTATTTTTGGTTTTGTTGTTACAGACCATATAACGCTATGATCGGTTCTGAATTGACTTTAGAGGCCATAATAATTGACATTAGAAGCCACCGTATCCATGGGCTGGGTCAATACCGTGATCGATGCCGCGCAGCGTTTGGGCGTTGCCGAGAACCTGCTGCTGGAAACTGCCGGTCTGCCGGCCGGGGCCCTGTCTCTCGAACGATGGCCCATCGACTTCATTACCCGTCTCTGGCATGCCGCTGAGCAGTGCACGCGGGATCCGGGGTTTGGTCTGAAAGTTGGTACTGGCGTGCGACCAGCCAGTATTGATGCGGTCAGTTTCGCCATGCAGAGCGCCGCCACCCTGCGCGAAGCCATCACCCTGGTCCAGAAATACCAGCGGCTGATCTCTGATGGCGGTCGCTTCCAGATGATACCGGGTAGCAGGGGCACCTGGATTGTCTACCACCCCCGGCAGGGGCGTCTGGCGTTCAGTCCGCATCAGATTGAAGCCGTGCTGTCGGCCGTGGTCAGCCTGACCGACTGGATTGCCGGTTCTGCGGTTGGGCCTGTGCGAGTGCAATTCAGTCAGGCCCGTCTGGGGCCACTGTCAGGGTACCGGGAGGTGTTTGGTTGCCCGGTGGAGTTCGAGCAGGCGTTCAGTGGTTTGCTGGTGGGTAATGAGGTGCTGGACAGGCCTTTACCACAGGCAGATCCGGCCCTTGCCCGTGTACATGAACAGTACAATGCAGGGCGGCTGGCGGCGCTGGAAAAGGGCGCTGTGTCGGCAGAGGATCTGCGACAATGGCTGGTCGCCCGGATGGGGCCAAACCTTCCACGACGGGCAGAAGCGGCCAGGATGTTGGGGCTCAGCGAACGTACGTTGGCCCGTCGGCTGGAGGCACAGGGCTATACGTTCAACAGCTTGTTGGACGAGGTGCGCCGGGAGCTCGCCCTGGCGGCGGTGCGGGAATCGGGGTTGTCCCTGGCAGAGATCGCTTTATCGCTCGGATTTGCAGAGGCCAGTACCTTTTACCGGGCATTCCATCGCTGGACTGGCATGCCCCCGGCTCGCTGGCGCAAACAGGGGGCGCACTGAAACCTACAGATTGGCTTCGGCAAACTCTGCCAGTACCGAACGGGGCACGCCTTGCAGATGGATGTGACCGCCGTGGCGGAAGCCCTTGAAGCGCTCAGTCATGTAGGTCAGGCCGGAACTCAGGGGGCTCAGATAGGGGGTGTCTATCTGCGCCAGGTTGCCCAGGCAGATCACCTTGGAGCCGTTACCGGCCCGGGTGATGATGGTCTTGATCTGGTGCGGGGTCAGGTTCTGTGATTCATCGATGATGATGAGGCTGTGCTGGAAGCTGCGGCCCCGGATGTAGTTCATGGATTTGAAGTGCAGAGGCACTTTGCTGAGGATGTAGTCGACACTGGCGGTCATGTTCTCATCGTCTTCGTGCAAAGCTTCCAGGTTGTCCACGATCGCACCCAGCCAGGGTTCCATTTTCTCGGCTTCGGTGCCGGGCAGGAAACCGATATCCTCGTCCAGGCCCTGGGTGGACCGGGTCGCGATGATGCGTTTGTAGAGTTTGCTGGCCACGGTCATTTCAATACAGGCGGCCAGGGCCAGAATGGTTTTACCGGAACCCGCCGAGCCGGTCAGGTTCACCAGGTGGATGTCGGGGTCCAGTAACAGGTTCAGGGCCATGGCCTGATAGATATCCCTGGGCACCAGGCCCCAGACTTCTTCATTCATCAGATCATGCTGGTGCAGATCCTTGAGCACCAGTTGGTCCTCGGAGATATCAACTACCTTGCCGATGAAGCCCTGCTCGTCAATCACGAACTCGTTGATGTTCAGTTTCGCCAGTTCCCCTTCGCGTTTGAGCAGGTGTTCCGTCACTCCCTCCCGCTGTATGGTTTCCACCTTGGCGATACCGTCCCAGAACGAGTTCGGGAACTCCTTGTAGCCCTTGGGCAGCAGGTCAATGTCGTCAAGTAGCTGGTCGTTGTGGTAGTCCTGGGCTTCGACACCAAAGCCGCGGGCCTTTAACCGCATGTTGATGTCTTTACTGACCAGGATGATATCCCGGGACTTGTGGCGTGCCTGCAGGGCGGCGAGGGTGTTGATGATCTTGTTGTCGTTCAGGTGCTCCGGCAGTGAGTGATTGCCGGCACCTTCGGTGCTCATGATGATTGAGAGGGTGCCCAGTGGGTCCGCTTTCTTGCCGCGCAGAATAGGCACGCCTTTCTCGATGTCCTTGGGGCTGGCATCACCCAGCAGTTTGTCGATGTTTCGAATGGCCTGGCGGCAGTCGGCGGCAACCGTCTGTTTGCCGGATTTCAGGCTGTCGAGTTCTTCGAGGACGGTCATCGGAATGATGACATCATGTTCTTCAAAGTTCAGGAGGGCATTCGGGTCGTGAATCAGGACGTTGGTGTCGAGGACATACATTTTCCGGCGAGCTTGCGGTGCTCTTGGCATAGGGGGCGCTACCTCTCTGGTGGCTCAGTCGGTCTCGGCGCAGCGTTGCGTCAGGTCTCTGTCGGAGATCAGTTTCAGCATGTCATAAGTGGTTATGATACCGGTGATTTTTGAATCCCGGGTGACAAAGATCCGGTGCAGGTGCTCTCGCATCATGATATTGGCAATGTCTCGCACTGGCGTGTCTTCGTCAACCGACAAAACAATGGGCGTCATGATGTCCCGGACCTCAACCGGAACCTTGCCCATCTCTTCGAAGATGACCATACGCAGACGCCGGGCCTCTTCCTGCTCCTCTTCGGTCAGCCTGGGCTGATCGCCGGAACGGGAGGCATTCCAACGGAATTCGGTAATGTCCTTGAGGGTGGCTATGCCGATGACGTCGCCGTTGTCGTCGGTAACCGGGCTGCCGGTGATTTCGTTGTCGGTGAGGAACCTGGCGAGGCGATCCATAGTCCAGTTGTGGGGGACAGCCTTGATGGTCGGGGTCATGATCTCATGGGCGAGAACACTCATGTGCGGGCATCTTCCGTTTGCTGTGCTTTTGATGAAGCTTAGCCGTTCCGTGGCCTGCCGTCACCCCTGCATTGTGGGTCGGGTTAACGGGCTTCCGGGCTTACGCCCTGCAATGTGCCGTCTTCGCCCCATTGCAACTGGTAACCCTGATAGCGATCCTGTTTGGCGACGGCTTCCAGTGCGAGGATGGATTTGACCGGTATATCGACAATCAGGCTATTGACCAGCCATCCGGGCAATGCGCCGTTGGGTTCGGTGTGCTGCACCCAGACCATTCGGGTTCGGTCGCCCTCCGGGGTAAACCGGTAGAGTGTGTCGGAGCGGTCCACCCGCACGCGACTGTTGAACTCGGCCCGCATGTTGGGAGTGGCGTTGAGGTCCATGATAATCTCGCCGGTGGACGCGTCGCCGCGGGTACGGATGCGCAGTACATAATCACGGTCGGCTACCGGCCACGGCATATCGTTGACCGAATAGGCATAGCGATCGTGGAAGTCCCCCTGGCCAAAGGCATGGGATTCGGTGCAGTTGTGTACCCATTCCTCACAGGATTCCGGATTGACCATGACGGCCATCAGGTTCTCGATAGGAACGTCCAGTTCCGCTACTGCCTTGAAAGCCTCGAACCCCGAGCCTTCCCGCGCCATGGTGTATATCCGCACATTGTCCACTTCCTTGCGCAGTGACCAGGCCTCGGCATCTTCCGATGGCAACGGGCCGGTTTCACTGGCGGACACAGACAAGGTCATCAACAGGCCCATAATGCCGGAAATCAGGCGGCTAACGCCGTGGGCTCTGGTTGTGGTCATAGGCTAAACTTCCGTTGTAAGAGTGAGCCGAGTCTACCACGGGGCGCAATGGCCCCCGCCTGTGAATGCGGGGGTTTGTGAACCAGGTAGCTTAGTTACACAACGCACACCACGATTGGCCTGATCTGACGAACATTATGACAACACAGAAACTGGTAGATGCCCGCGGACGAATAACGCCAGGGCTGATGGAGCATCCTGTCGACACCATCAACTATCTCGACTACGACCTGCGCACGGTGATGGACAAGCCTCGGACCCGCCTGGCCAGACACTGGCGTTTCAACCAGTTCCAGTTTGTCAGTGCGATGGCACCGGGCTGGGTGTTTGGCCTGGCTATTGTGGATCTGAACCTGGTGGGTAATGGCTTTTTCTATCTGTTCGATTTCGAGAGCGGACAGATGTTCGAGCATTCGTTTTTGCAGCCTCTGGCCAGGAACACGAACATAGAGCCCTATCCTGAACGCGGTCACGCCCGGTTCCGCAAAGGCGACTTGAGCATGGCCATTGAACCGGCCACCGGCGGTCGGAATGTGAGAGTGAGCGGACCCGGTAATATCCGGGTGGATCTTGAGTTGCGGGACACCGAACAACCCTTGCGGCTGGTGTCGCCGGCCGGATACAACGGCTGGGTGTTCACCCGGAAATCGGCCGGGCTGACGGTGGACGGTGAAGTGCGCCTGGGCGATGTGGTCTGGCGTTGCGATGAGTCTACCCGTGGGTCCATCGACTGGAGCTGCGGCTTCATGCGCCGGGAGACTGCCTGGAACTGGGCCAGTCTGGCTGGGGTTGCCGACAATGGTGTTTCAGTGGGGCTGAACCTGGCCGCTGGTGTGAACGAGACCGGGATGACCGAGAACGCGCTCTGGCTCGACGGACGTCGCATTCTGCTGGGGCCGGCC